>JBPCXA010000111.1:0-17174 GCA_051008975.1 Gammaproteobacteria bacterium | reverse complement strand
AGATGATGATAAAATCGCACGCCCGCGTTTCCGGGCCAGCGCGAGGATCCGGGACGTCGGGAGGGGGTTCCCGCACCGGCAAGCCGTTGCCGCCGGGGGTTTCTAACACCGTAAAACCGACGCCAGCGGGGGCGGCGATGATGATAAAATTGGGCAAATTCGCGGAAGAAGCCGCACCGCCGAGAATGGAGGAGACAATGTCCACCAATGTGTCGCGCGGGCTAAAAGAGGCGCCCAAAATATTGGTATCGGCGGGCTGTTTGTACACCCGCGCCATCGCTTCCTGCGCGTTCGCCGCCGCCGTTCCGAGAATCGCCGCCAAAAGTACGGCGAGAACGCGAAAAACCCGTAAAATTAACGAGTCACGAGGGGGGGGGGGGCAGTGATTTTCATCGGGATTCTCCTTGAAATGCAATAAAAAACCGATTTTATCAGAGAACGGGGAGAAAAAATCCGCATTTTCAACTTTTTTTTGCGATTTTTTTTTTCGGGGCGAATTTTTTGCGAAAATTTCGCCAAATATGCCATTTTCGTCCCTTAATTCCATTCCCTCCCCTGTCCATTCCTGCACCACCCCGTCCCATTCCTGCGAAGGCAGGAATCTCCGCCGCAGCGAAGCGGCGGGAAATTGTACCGCCTTCGGCGACAGTTTGCGCCTTCGGCGCGGAGATTCCTGCCTTCGCAGGAATGGGACGTCGGGGGGTGAGGGAAATTTCGCGCCTTGCGGCGAAAGAGATTCCGGCTTTCGCCGGAATGGCGGCACTTTTAACATATAGCGGCACTTTTGCCCTATGGTGGCACTTTTAACCTCTTAAATTAAAATACCGCCATTCCGGCGAAAGCCGGAATCTCTTTGCGCGACAGCGCAAACGATTCACCTTCGGCGAATGAGATTCCCGCGTTCGCGGGAATGGGATTATGGGGGCGGCGGGTAATTACGCGCCTTCGGCGCGGAGATTCCGGCTTTCGCCGGAATGGGGCAAAATGGGACAGGAATGGAAAAAAGAGGCGGGGATGGAACAAAGTTATCATCAATTTTTTCGCGTATAAATCATGTCGGACGCCGCGCCGTCTCCGGCGCGGGCGGCGAAACGAGTCGGCGGGCGCGGCGGATATTCGCGCATCGGCGCGGATTGAAAATGCGGCGAGACGGCGAAACATTCGCGGATTTGCGCCGCATAGTCCGCCCAGTCGGTCGCGATATGCGCGAAACCGCCGGGCGCGATTTTTTGCGCCAAAAGATCGACAAAAACGGCGTTAATCAGCCGCCGCTTATGGTGGCGTTTTTTCGGCCACGGGTCGGGAAAAAATATGCGCGCGCAATACAGCGCGCCGTCCGCGAACATCCGCGCCAAAACCGCCCGCGCGTCCGCGCGGATGACGCGCACATTCCGCAAATCCGCCGCCGCCAATTTGTGCAGCAACGCGCCGATTCCGGGCGGATACACTTCCGCCACCGCATAGTTATGTCCGGGAATTGCGCGCGCCAGATGCGCCGCCGCCTCGCCGTGTCCGCCGCCGATTTCCAAAGCCAGCGGCGCGCGCCGCCCGAAAACGGAATCCCATTCGGGCGCGGAATTGGAATCGACGCCGTAGCGCGTCCATAACTCTTTTAATGCGCGCCGCTGCCCCGAAGTGATGCGCCCGCCGCGCGACGCATAACTTTTATTGCCGAAATCCGCGCGGACGGACGGCGGCGCGAAAGACGACACCGAATTTACGGCGCGCCGACGACGCCCGTTTGCGGCGAAGACGGTGCGGCGCGGTTGCGCGGCGTCATCAGTCCGGCGAGATATCCCTCGCGTCCGGCGCGCACCGCGTCCCGCATCGCCGCCGCCATCCGCGGCGGATCGCCGGCTTCGGCGATCGCGGTGTTGGTCAGGACGCCGGCGCAGCCCATTTCCATCGCCTTCGCCGCGTCCGAAGGCGCGCCCACGCCGGCGTCCACAATCACCGGCACTTTCGCGTTTTCTATGATGACGCGCAAATTGTGCGGATTGACGATTCCCATTCCGGAACCGATCAAAGACGCCAGCGGCATCACCGCCGCGCAGCCGATATTTTCCAATTCGCGGGCGACGACCGGATCGTCGCCGGTATACGCCAGCACCGCGAATCCGTCCGCGACAAGCTCGCGCGCCGCCGCCAGCGTCTGAACGACATCCGGAAACAACGTCCGCTCGTCGCCCAGCACCTCCAACTTCGCCAGATTCGCGCCGTCCAATAATTCGCGCGCCAATTTTAATGTGCGCACGGCGGAGGCGGCGTCATAACAGCCGGCGGTGTTCGGCAAAATCGTATATTTGTCCGGCGGCAGCGCGTCCAAAAGAGACGGCGCGTCGCGCTCCTGTCCGAGATTCGTCCGCCGCACCGCCGCGGTGATGATTTGGGCGGAAGACGCCTCCGCCGCGCGCCGCGTTTCGTCAAAATCGCGGTATTTGCCGGTGCCGATCAGCAGGCGCGAGGAAAAATCGCGCCCGGCGATTGTCAGCGAATCGTCCGCGCTCATCCGCCCCCCACCGCGCCGACAATTTCCAGCGCGTCGCCGTCCGCCAATGTTTCGGCGTCGTGCCGGCTTTTGGGGACAATCGCGCCGTTTTTTTCCACCGCGATTTTTCGTCCGCGCAGCCCCATGTCCGCCAGCAGGCGCGCCACGGTCGTATCCGCCGCCACTTCCCGCCGTTCCCCGTTGATCGTGCAAAACGCCGTCCGCATCGCGCCTCCGTTTTCGTTAATACGATATAATTCCGTATTATATCCCGTCCGGCGGGTGTAGTTCAATGGCAGAACATCAGCTTCCCAAGCTGAGAACGAGGGTTCGATTCCCTTCACCCGCTCCGTTTTTTCGAATGTAAAGACGAAAATCCAAAGTACACAGAAATTCCATTCCTGCGAAAGCAGGAATCTCCGCGCCGAAGGCGCAAATTGCAAATTACAAGAATTACAATTACCCGCCGCTTTGCGGCGGCGGAGATTCCGGCTTTCGCCGGAATGGGGACGTTTGTATACGTGTACGAACGTCTCTAATTGATCGTCGCGGGTTCGGGGGCGGCGTCTTTGTTCAGACGCACCATTCCGCCGGGCGGGATTTTGTTCTCCAAAATCAATTGCGCCAGCGGATTCTCCACGCGGCGGCGGATTTCGCGTTTTAACGCGCGCGCCCCGAATTGCGGGTCAAAACCGGCGCGCGCCAGCGTCTCCTCCGCTTCGGGCGAAATATGCAGGCGGATTTCCTTCTCCCGCAGCGTTTCTTCTAGGGCGCGCAATTGAATCCGCAAAATGCGCCGCATATCCTCCGCCGACAGCGGATCAAAAACGATAATTTCGTCCAGACGGTTGACAAACTCCGGCAGAAAAAACCGCCGCACCTTTTCCATCACCAGCGCGCGCATTTCTCCGCCCTCCGAGTCGCGGATTTCCTCCGCCGCCAGATTGGAGGTCATGATAATCACCGTGTTGCGGAAATCGGCGACCCGCCCCCGCCCGTCGGTCATTCGCCCGTCTTCCAGCACCTGCAAAAGGGCGTTGAAAATTTCCGGATGCGCCTTTTCCACCTCGTCCAGCAAAATCACCGAATACGGCTTGCGGCGCACCGCCTCCGTCAGTTGCCCGCCCTCCTCGAATCCGACATATCCGGGCGGCGCGCCGATGAGCCGCGAAACCGCGTGCCGCTCCGAATATTCCGACATATCCAGACGGGTGATGCACTTCTCGGAATCAAACAAAAACTCCGCCAGCGTTTTGCACAATTCGGTCTTGCCCACCCCCGTCGGTCCCAAAAACAAAAACGATCCCAGCGGCCGCCCCGCCGGCGCAAGTCCCGCCCGCGCACGGCGAATCGCATTCGCCACGCCGGCGACCGCCGCGTCCTGTCCGACCACCCGCCGGCGCAGGCGATCCTCCATTTCGGCGATTTTTTGCCGTTCGTCGCCGCCCAGCCGCGCCGCCGGAATTCCTGTCGCCTGCGACACCGTCGCCGCGATGTCGTCCGCCTCCACCCGCGTTTTCAGCATTTTGAACGAATCGCCGCCCGCCCGCCGGATTTTCGCCTCCAACGCCGGCAATTCGCCGTTTTGGATTTCCGCCACGCGCGGCCAGTCGCCGCTTCGCCGCGCCTTTTCCATTTCGCCGCGCAGTGTTTCGCGGGTTTCGCGGGAATCCTTCGCGCTTTGTACGCGGGCGCGCTCGTCGCGCCATACTTCCGCCAGATTCGCCTGTTCCTTTTGCAGCGCGGCGATTTCGGAATTAATTTCCGCGCCGCGTTTTTTATCGCCGCCGTCGCGGTTCACCGATTCGCGCTCCACGTGCAGGCGCGCCAGTTGCGAATCCAGCCGCGCCAGCGATTCCGGACGCGAAGTCGTTTCCATACTCAGCCGCGCCGCCGTTTCGTCAATTAAATCGATCGCCTTGTCCGGCAGAAAACGGTCGCTCACATACCGCCGCGACAAATCCACCGCCGCCACCAGCGCGGCGTCGGTCAGGCGGATGCCGTGGTGCGTCTCGTATTTTTCGCGCAGTCCGCGGACAATCGCCAGCGCGTTGTCGCGCGACGGCTCGTCCACCGTCACCCGGCGAAAGCGGCGTTCCAGCGCGGCGTCCTTTTCAATGTACTGTTTGTATTCGCCGAACGTCGTCGCGCCGATGCAGCGCATTTCGCCGCGCGCCAGCGCCGGTTTGAGCATATTCGCGGCGTCCACCGCGCCCTCGCTTTTGCCCGCGCCGACCATTAAATGGAGTTCGTCTATGAAGACGACGTAGTCGCCGCCGCGCACGACCTCTTTAATTACGCCCTTCAGGCGCTCTTCAAATTCGCCGCGATATTTCGCGCCCGCCAGCAGCGCGGCGAAATCCAGCGAGACAATCTGCTTTTGCGCCAACCCCTCCGGCGCTTCGCCGTTGACGATGCGTTGCGCCAGCCCCTCCACGATGGCGGTTTTGCCGACGCCCGGCTCGCCGATGAGTACGGGATTGTTCTTGGTGCGCCGCTGCAAAATGTGCATCGTGCGGCGGATTTCGTCGTCGCGCCCGATGACCGGGTCCAGTTTTTGGTCGCGCGCCAGCGCGGTCAGATTGACGGTGAATTTTTCCATCATCCCGCCGGACGGGTTGTCGGAGGCGTCGCGGACGGCGTCGCCGCCGCGCGTTTCGGCGGCGGCGGCGCGCAGACGGGCGGAATCCACTCCGGCGGCGGCGAACATTTTGCGGAACGGCGGATGGCGTTCGGCGAGAACCAGCAGCATCGTGTCGCCGGCGACGTGCGAATCGCCGCGTTTTTTCGCCTCCCGATAGGCGAGATTGGAAAGTTTGACGGTCGCCGCCGCCGGGGCGATTTCGCCGCTATGCTCGCCGACGACCGGCAGGGCGGCGATTTGCGCGCGCAAATCGGCGCGAATTTGGGCGGGATTTCCGCCGCCGCGCGACAAAAGCGCCTCGGCGCCGGTGTCTTCGTCCAGCATTGCGAGCAGAAGATGCGGCGGTTCCAGCAGCGTGTGGCCGGATTCCAGCGCGAAATTCGCCGCCGCCGCCGCCGCCCGCCGCATTTTTTCGGTGAAATAATCGGTCATCCCCCCAATATGGGGGCGGGCGGAATTTTTTGCAAGACGGGCGGTCGCCGCCGCCCGGAATCGCCCGGAGTCGTGAAAAAAGCGATTTTTGTGGAAAAAAGTGAAAATAATGGCGAAATTTGTTGACTTTTTTGTGAAAATATTGTTTAATATCGTTCCAAGCGTCGCAATTTGGTCGCGATGCCGGGAGACGGGCGGCATTTTTGTCGACCGAAAAAGGTTATTTTTAAGAGAAGGGAAACCAAACAATGCATTTTTCCAACGCGCAACGGCTTATTTTGAGTTCATCGCTGTCCGTTTTTCTCGCCGGTTGCGGTGCGCCCAACTATGCGCCCAGCGAAATGCATCTGACCGTGGAGGAAGTGCGCGCCGAAGCCCCCAAGAATCCGTCCGCCATTCCGGCGCTGGTCAAGGCGACCCCCACGGTGCCGGTGATGAGCAACGAAAAGGGCGCGGATACTTTTGATGTCGTGGTGACGAATGTTCCCGTCCGCGATCTGCTGTTTGCGCTGGCGCGCGACGCCGGAATCAATATGGACGTGGATCCCCGGGTCGGCGGGCTGGTGACGATGAGCGCGCTGGACCAAACTTTGGACGCCATTTTGGAGCGCATCGCCGCGCAGAGCGCGATTCGCGTAGACCGCGTCGGCGACGCCGTGGTGGTCAGGAACGACGAGCCGTACTACAAGCGCTATCACGTGGATTACACCTCCGTCTCGCGTTCCTACGAATCCAGCGCCGACAGCGGCGGGCTGGGCAGCAGCGGCGCCTCCATCGAAAACGAATCCACCAACGAGTTCTGGGGGAATTTGGAAGATTCCATCGCCGCCATTTTGGAGGTGGAGGTGGAGGAGGGCGCGGACGCCGGTGCGGTTTCCGGCGAAGAGGCGCAGGACAACCAACTCCTGACCGACGCGGTGGATGCTGCGGCGCGCTATACCACCGAGAACGCCTACGATTTCAATCCGGATACCGGCATTTTGCTGGTGTATGCGCCCGACCGTCTGCAAAAAGAGGTGCAGGGATATTTGGACGAAGCGCTCGCCATCGCCCGGCGGCAGGTGCTTTTGGAGGCGACGGTGGTGGAGGTCGTACTGAACAACGAATATCGGCAAGGCATAGACTGGTCTGCGTTCAACCAACTCGCCTCGGACGGGCTGGCGCTCTATCAGGGCAGCAGCGTCGGCGGCGCCGCGGCGCTGGTGAACCAGTTGGTGGAAGAGGTTGATTTTGAGGAATCTCGATTTATCCGCGCCGGTGATGAAGCCGCGCTTTTGGACAACGCCGCCTACAACGCTTTCGCGGACTTCAACAGCGTTGAAGGGAATGGCAGAAAGGTCACCGAGTTTTCGTTTGACACCGAGGAAGTGACGGACGATCAAGGCGACGTCATCGGCTACAATGTGACGCGCGATTACACCCTGCAGCAGACGAACGACGAGGCCAACGAGCGGCGCGGCGCGGGGCTGGTGCCGTCCGTTTCCGGCGTGCCGGGGGCGGCGTTTACCGCGGCCTATCGTTCCGGCGATGTCAGCGCGGCGGTGGAGTTGCTGGATACTTTCGGCGATGCCAAAGTGCTTTCCAGCCCGCGCATCAGCGTTCTGCACAACCAGCCGGCGCTGTTGCGGGTGGTCGACCAGGAAGTGTACTTCAGCATTGAAGTGGACGAAGAGGTCAACGAGGAGACCGGAAACGTCACCGAACGTACATACGACGTGACCGAGAACACCATTGACGTCGGCTTCTCCATGAACGTACTGCCGCACATCACCGGCAACGACGAGATTTTTCTCAATCTCAAGCCGTCGGTCACCCGCGTGCTGTCGTATCGTCGCGCGCCGGTTCCGACTTCCATCGGCTTGTCCAACGACGACGTGGAAAATTTCGTGCCGATCACCCGCATTCGCGAGTTGGAATCGGTGATGTCCCTGCGGGACGGCGAGATCGCCGTGATGGGGGGGCTTTTGGAAGACCGCACCGGCGACAACAATACTTCGGTGCCGGGGCTCAGCCGCCTGCCTGGCATCGGTACGCTGTTCCAGAAGAAGCAGGAGTCGACGTTCAAGACCGAATTCGTCGTGTTTATCAAGGCGCGGATTATCACCAATCCGAGTCTGCACGGGGATTACGCCGATTATCAGGATTTGTTGCCGGACTCGGATTTCATCATCCGCGACCGTGGCGACACCGCGCTGCCGGCCAAGCAGAAAAAGGCCCGCTGAGCGGTCTACCGGACACGAAAGGAACACCCGATGAGTTTGTTGCTTAGCTCTTTGAAGAAGGCCGACGAGCAAAACCAAAATCCGGCCCAACCCGCGGACGCGTCCGTCGCCGCGGCGACTCCCGCTTCCGGCGCCCCGGCGCCCGCCGCCCAGGCCGGCGCGTCGATTGATTTTGACAACGTCGCCGCGGGTGCTTCCGACGGCGACGATACGAAAGTCGAAGAAGAGCGCCGCGAATTAGTTTCGGCGACGCGCGTATTTCGGGCGGGCGAGGACGGCGGCGAATCCGGCGGCGGAAGCCGCGCGTTGATCGGCGTGCTGGCGTTGCTTGTCGTTGTCGGCGGCGGAGTCGGCGCGGTATTCAGCGGGTTAATTCCGGGCGTCAGCCCCGGTTCCATTATGAGTCTTCTCGGACAGAGTGCGCCGGTCGCGCCGGTCGCGGTGAAGACGGACACCGGCCCGGTGCTGGCGGCGGCCAGTAGCAGCGACGAGGCGTCGTTGCTGCCCCGTCCGATTGTGGATGTGCAGTCCGGCATCGTGGAATTCGCCGGATTTCGCGGTTCGGACAGCGCGCTGGATACGCCGCAAAGCCGCCGCGAACTCGTGGCGCAAATTCAGGGATTCGTGGAAGAAGCCGCGGAAGACGATTCCTTCTTTGAGGAAGAGGAAGATTTGGGAATTCTTGGTCTGGAAATTGACGGCGAAGTCGTCGAGCCGGAAGAGGAAATTGAATTGGAGCAGGCGATTAAGACCGCCGCGCTCAGTCGCGACCGGAAATTTTCTTTGGACAAAAGCACGCCCTCCGACATCGTGATTTTGGACGGGGTGAAAAACAACGCGTCCGTGGAAATTGTCATCGCCCAGTCTTCGGATTCGGAGATAGCCGGCGACGCGGCGGATTCGGAAACGGCGGATGCGGCGGCGGAGACGGCGGAAGCCGAGGCGATTCAAGTAAAGCCGTCCCTGGACGGCGTCGACCGGCGGCGGATGTTGAGCGAAGCCGGGCGTTTGTATGTCGGCGGCGAATATGCGGAAGCCGAGGCGGTGTATCGCAATGTGCTGTCCGCGAACGCCACGAACATAGACGCGCTGCGAGGCCTGGCGCTGGTGGCGGTGGCGACCGGGCGTTATCAATTGGCGGTGGCGACCTATCTCAAGATTCTGGGATATTATCCGAACGATCCGGTGGCGATCGCCGACCTGACGAATTTGCACGGCGTTTCCGCCGATAATTTTTACGCGATTGAAAGCGCGCTGAAAAAAGTGCTCGGCGACCGGCCCGAATGGGACAGCCGTCTGCATTTCGCGCTCGGCAACTTATACGCCGGCGAAGAGCGCTGGGCGGACGCGCAAAAATCGTATTTCAACGCCTATTCCGGCGAGCAGACGAATCCCGATTACGCGTATAATCTCGCCGTCGTGCTGGATTATTTGAACAAACCCGGACTGGCGGCGACCTATTATCGCGAAGCGCTGGCGTTGTCCGAGCATGCGCCGAGCGGATTTAACGCGGGACAGGTGCGCGCGCGGATCGCCGATATTTCGCAATAAGAAAGGAATTGACATGGCGGAAGAAGAGTTTATGAACGACGTCGCGGAGGATTCCGAGGCCGAAGCTACGGTTCCTCTGGGCGAGCGGTTGTTGGAAAAGCGCGTTTTGTCCGATGACCAGCTGCGCATTGCGTTGTTTGAACAGCAGTCGTCCCGCGAGCCGCTGGGGCGGGTTCTGGTGCGTCTCGGTTTCGTCACCGAGGCGACGATTCGCGACCTGCTTTCCGAAAGCGGCAACGTCAGCACCGTGGATTTGACGAAAATTACCGTGGATTCGGAGGTGCTGGCGATGATTCCGCTGGATGTCGCCAAGCAGTACAATGTGTTTCCGGTCGCGTATCGTCCGGAGAACAAGACGATCGTCATCGCCGTCGCGAATCCCAACGATTTCGTGCTGGCCGACCAGATCCGCGCGTTTTTGGGGGGCGATTATGAACTGGAGTTCATGGTCTCCGAAGAGTCCGCGATTTCGCGGGCGGTGGACGAATATTACGGGCTGGAGCTCACGATTGAGGGCATTCTGAAAGAGATTGAAATGGGCGAGGACGCCGCGGGAGGAGCGGGTGGCGACACGTCCTCCAACCCCATCGTCCGTCTGGTGAACGCGTTCCTGAATGACGCCGTCAAGCGCGGCGCGTCGGATATCCATTTCGAGCCGGAGGAAAGTTTTTTGCGCGTCCGCTACCGCATTGACGGCGTGTTGCGGCAGATCAGAAGTTTGCACCGCAGTTATTGGGACAGCATGGCGGTGCGCCTCAAGGTAATTTCGGAGATGAATATCGCCGAGTCGCGCGTCTCGCAGGACGGGCGCATCAGTTTCACCCTCTACGGGCGGGTCGTGGATTTCCGCGTCGCCTCGCAGCCGACCACGCACGGCGAGAACTTCGTGCTGCGTATTCTCGACCAGCAGCGGAATGTCACCAAAATGGACAATCTCGGCATCAACGAGAAATCCATGAATTTGGTGAATCTGATCCTGGGACGCCCCAACGGCGTGATTATGGTGACCGGCCCCACCGGCAGCGGCAAGACGACGACGTTGTATTCGGTGATTCAGCATCTCAACACCGAGAAGGTCAACATTATGACATTGGAGGATCCGGTGGAGTATCCGTTGCCGATGATCCGCCAGACGCCGGTCGGCGAAAGCGGCAAGATGACCTGGGCGCTGGGCATCAAATCCCTGTTGCGGCAGGATCCCGACATCATTCTCGTGGGCGAGGTGCGGGAAACCGATACCGCCGAACAGGTGTTTCGCGCGGCGATGACCGGGCATCTGGTGCTGACGACCCTGCACACCAACGACGCGATTAGCGTGATTCCGCGTCTGCAGGATATGGGCGTGCTGCCCGACATTATGGCGACGAATATCAGCGGCGTGATCGCGCAGCGTCTGGTGCGCAAGCTCTGCCCGCAGTGCAAAAAGCGGAAAGAAGAGCTGACCGCCGAAGAAAAGATGGTCATCGGTTATTTCGTCCCGGATGTGGAGAAAAATCTGGACAAATACCAGATGCACGAGGCCGTGGGTTGCCCGAGTTGCGATCATCAGGGATTCCGCGGACGCGCCGCGCTGATGGAAATTTTGCGCTTTAACGACGATCTGGACGAGGTCGTCGCCCGTCGCGGCACCGCCAAGGAAGTCAAAACGGTCGCCGAAAAGGGCAAAGTGTTCGTGTCCATGGCGGAAAACGGCGTTGACAAGATTCTCCAAGGGGAGACGTCGCTTTCCGAACTTGCGCGGGTGACCGATGTCACCGCGTTCTATCCCGTCGCCCCGACCGAGGAGGGCAAGTAAATGCCGCTCTTCCAATACAGCGGCGTTAATCAGACCGGGAAGGTCATTAGCGGCAAGATGGACGCCAGAAATCTGGCCGACTTGGAAAAACGAGTCGGGCGGCTGGGTCTTTCGCTGATCAGCGGCGTCGCGGCGGGCGGGCGGTTCGCCAGCGTCGGCTCCAGCCTGTTCCAGAAAAAAGTCACCAACGACGAGCTCGCGCAGTTTTGTTTTTATGTGGAGCAGATGGTGGGGGGCGGCGTGCCGCTGCTGGAGGGGCTTTCGGATGTGCGCGATTCGGTCGCCAATCCGGCCCTGCGCAACACCATCGGCGTCATCATTCAGGACATCGAACAAGGCACCACGCTGTCGCAGGCGATGCGCCAGCATCCGAAAGTGTTCGACGAAGTGTTCACCAGTTTGGTGGAGGCCGGCGAGTTTTCGGGCGAACTGGATTCGGTGCTGCGCAACATCGGCAGCAATATCCGGTGGCATGACGAAATCATCAAGAAGACCAAGAAGGCGATCCGCTACCCGATCGGGGCGTTGGTCGTGCTGCTCGGCTCCACCTATTTTTTGATGGTGCTGGTCGTGCCGAAACTCACGCGCCTTTTGGAATCGCTGGGGCAGGAGTTGCCGATATACACGATCGCGCTGATCAACACCTCCCATTTTGTGGAGACGCAGTGGCTGAACATGGTCATCGGCGCGGTTGTCGTGTTTGTCGTCGTCAAGGTTTTGCTGAAGATAATTCCGGGCGTGGACTATTTTTGGGACAAGGTCAAGATCCGGATTCCGGGGATAGGGCCGGTGTTCGAGAAATTGCTGCTGTCGCGGTTTTCCAACATCTTCGGGATGTTGTACGGCTCCGGGGTGAGCGTGATTGACGCGCTCAAAATATCGCGCGGCGCACTGGGCAACAAATTCGTCTCCAAAGGAATGGACGACGTCATCCAGAACATCACCGAGGGCAAGTCCATTTCGGAGGCGTTCCGGGAGTCGGGGCTGTTCCCGCCGCTGGTGTTGCGGATGCTGAAACTCGGCGAGACGACCGGCGGCGTCGACAAGGCGATGCAGCAAATTAAGGCGTATTACGACCGCGACGCGTCGGAGGCGATTGACGCCGCGCAGGGGCTGATTCAACCGCTTATGCTGTTGCTGCTCGCCGGTATTTTGGTGTGGGTAATTTTGGCCGTGTACGGGCCTTTGTATGATCTCGTAGGGAGCGTGGGCTGATGAACATTAAAATTCCGGGATTTTTGCATCTTCGCAAGAAGTACGGCCTGCTGATCACCGACGGCGAGGTCAGCGTGATCTCGTGGCACAAGGGCGACTTGGAGCGCATCGGGCTGTTCAGCAACGACGACACCGGCGTCGCGCGTCTGCTGGACTTTTTCGCCAAGAACACCGCGCTGAAGGATCAGCCCTTTCATGTGCTGGTCAACATCATTGGCGAGGATTACCGGTTTGAAAAGGTCGCGCACTTGATCGGCAAGTATCGGACCGATTTTCACGCCCGCAGAATGCAGCAGCTCTTTCGTGGCAGCCAGTTCTGCATGTCGCAGGTGCAGGGGCGCGAGGAGCGCGGGCGGCGCGAGGACTGGGTGCTGTTTTCCGGCGTCCTCACCGAAAACAAGGTGCTGCCGTGGATCAATGTATTGACGCGCGGCGGCCGCTATCTGGCGGGCGTCCACATGGTGTCGCACTTGCTGTCCGAATCCGTTTTGCGGACGATCGGCGGCGATTCCAAGGGCAACAATCTCGTGCTGACGATTCACGAACGCGGATTGTTGCGGCAGACGTTTTACGTTAACGGCCATCTGCGGTTCAGCCGCGTCTCCAAAATCACGGACGACAGCGCCGAGCAGGTCGGCGCGTCCATCAAGCGCGAGTTGGAGCGGACGCTGCAGTATTTGAATTCGCTGAAAATTTCCATCGGCGGCGGAATGACGGTGCGGATGATTTCGCCCAGCACGATGGTGGGGCAGCTGCGGGAATCGGTCGCCAGCGGCGATCGGATCAAGTTTGAATTTCATGACGTGGCGCAGGTGGCGGGCAAAATCGGGCTGCACACGCCGGTCGAAACGATGGGGCGCGACAGCTCCCTGCCGCTGCATGTCATGTTCTCCAGCCTGTGCCTGCGGCAGATCGCGCGTCTGCAGTTGGTGAGTTATTATTTTCTGCAGATGTTCGCCAAGACGTCCATCGCGGTGTTATTTCTGTACGGGATCACCGCCTACTGGACGCCGCTGTCCGATTTGAAGGAGGGCTACGACTTCCAGTCCGAGGCGGGCGAGTTGGAGGACCGCGCGAACACTTTGAAGCGCCGCTACAACTCCGAGGTCAGCGGCATCGTCGGCGAGCCGCCGTCGTCGGCCGAGAATATGCAGGCGGTCTCCGAATTGTACAGCGTGCTGGAGAACATCAACGTGTCGCCGACGCAGTTGCTGTTTTTTATCGGGCAGGGACTGCGCAAGAATTCCCATGTGGAAGTCACCGCGATTGACTGGGAGCTGTCCAACACGCCGCTGCCGTCCGGCGACCCGGATAACGTCGTCGTCAGCGGGGGGGACATCTATCAGATCGCGCGTCTGGAGGGGAATCTGCTGGCGGCGCGGACCGGGGAGACTTACCGCGATGTCGCCCGTCGCGCGCGGAATTTGGTGGAATCGTTTCGCACCCGCGAGGACGTGCACGTGGAAGTGCTGGAGATTCCCTCCGAGAGCATCTCCACGGAAAACCTGAGCGGCGAGCTGAGCGGCGAACTGGATGTGGAGGCGCCGACTACGCGCAAGTTCGCCCTGCAGATCATTTGGAAGCAGTACGACCAAAGCGGGCTTTCCGCGTTTGTCGACACGTTGTAATTTAAGGAGAATCGGAAATGGCCGTTGACATCAAACTTGGCGACAAGGAAAAGAAACTGCTGGGCGCGGTGGTCGCGATGTTTCTGTTCGCCCTCGTGCTTCCGCAGTTTGTCGGGGAGTACACGCTCCGCTACCGCAGCGAGCAGGGCGGCTTCAGGGACCAATTTCAGGGCAGTATCGCCACCGTCCAGCAGGATCTGGACAGCATCGAGGACCGCAAGGAGATATTGCGGCGCTATATCACGCGCTATCAGTCGCTGGTGGAGCGGCGGGTGCTCTCCCTGCCGGACGCGGTGGATCTGGTGAAGCACATGAAAGACATCGCCACGGAGCGGAAGCAAAGCGCGACCAAGTTTGATTTCGGCGACAATGTCGTGCTGGCGCCGGCGGGCGCCGCCTACACGAAAGACAGCACCGTCGGCGTCAATGTGTATCCGTTGAACGTGGCGATGGGAATGCTGCACGATATGGACATATTTATGTTCATGGAATCGTTGAACGAAAGGGTGTCGAGCGTCTCGTTTCCGGTGCAGTGTTCGCTGGTGCTTGAACAGACCGAATTCCAGGTGGCCAACCGCGAGAACATGCAGGGTTCCTGCCGGATCAACTGGTACGCGGTGAGCGATCCCGAACGGAATTTGGCTTCTTTGGAGGCCGGCGGCGAAGCCGAGTCCGCCCAGAGTTGATACCCATCAAGGAGACCGGTGCGATGAAACATTTTTCGGCGTTTTTGCAAATTTTTTCGGCTCTCGGCGTCTTCGCCGTTTTCGCGGCGACGCCCGCCCTCGCGCAGGAGCAGCAGGATGCCGCGGCGCCCGTCTCGCCTGTTTCCGACGCCGCGCCGGATGCCGCCGGATCTTCCGCCGCCAACCGTCCGGCGATGCCGCGGCTGTTCTTCACGAACGAACAGCGGCGGATTCTGGAGGTGGTGCGCCAGGAATTCATCACCGAGGAGAATCTGGAGTTCGCGGAATTCGCGCCGCTTCTGATCGAGCAGCAGGAAACTGTGGATGTCGCGGAAGAGGAAGAATTCGCGCGCGACTACGATTTGCGCGTGGAGGCGTTCATTCGCAACCGCAGCTCCGGCGACGGGCGGATATGGATTAACAACGAGCCGTATCCGTTGCGGGACGAATCCGGCGTGTTGCAGCGCGAGGGGCTGGACGGTCTTGTGCTGGGATCTGACGGCGCGATTTCCGGAATGGATTCCCTAAACAATTCTCGCTTTATGGTCAAAGTGGGACAAAAACTCGCCGGCGACGGGGAGGTCAACGAAACGTACCCCGTCATCATCGTCAAAAAACAATAACCTTTGCGGCGGCGGCGGGGGCGTTGATGACTGAAGAGAATCGGGACGAAAAGCCCGTCCGTGTTTCCGGCGATGGTAGGCGGCGCGCGCTTTTGGGGATTTCTTCCGCGCTCGGCGGTTTGGGTGCCGTGGCGGCGGCGGCGCCTTTTGCGGCGAGTTTGCGCCCCGGCAGAAAAACGCGGGCGGACGGCGCGCCGGTGTCCGCCGACATTCACGACATTCCCGAAGGCGGATTGCGGGTGACGGTATGGCGGCAAAAGCCGGTGTGGATTTTGCATCGCAGCCGCGAAATGATTGACGCCGTGGAGGCGAAAGGCGACGACTTGCTGGATCCCGATTCGGAAAGCAGCGCGCAGCCGGAATACTGCAAAAACAAGACGCGCTCCATTCGCCCGGAATATTTTATCGCCGTCGGGCTTTGTACGCATTTGGGATGCTCGCCCGGACGCGAGAGCGAAAAGGGATTTTTGTGCGCCTGCCATGGTTCGCGTTTTGACTTCGCCGGGCGGGTCGTAAAAGGCAGTCCGGCGCCGAAAAATTTGATCATCCCCCCGCACTATTACGACGACGAGGGCGGCGTCGTCATCGGCGCCGACAAGGCCGCCTGAGCGGGCGGAGACGGCGGCGAATGGCGAACGCATCCACCGGCGGGCGGACGACCGCGATAGGCGACTGGCTGGACCGGCGGATTCCGTGGCGCGAGGCGGTGCGGAAACATCTGACGGAGTATTACGCGCCGAAAAACTTTAACACCTGGTACGCCTACGGCGCGCTCGCCCTGCTGATGCTTGTGGTGCAGATCGTCAGCGGCATTTTTCTCACGATGAATTACAAGCCGTCCGCCGACGACGCCTTCGCCTCGGTGGAATATATCATGCGCGACGTGCAGTGGGGATGGCTGATACGCTATGTGCATTCCACCGGCGCCTCCTTCTTTTTCATCGTCGTATATCTGCACATGTTTCGCGCGCTGTTATACGGTTCGCACCGCGCGCCGCGCGAACTCGTCTGGCTTTTGGGGATGCTGATTTTTCTGGCGCTGATGGCGGAGGCGTTTTTCGGCTATCTTTTGCCGTGGGGGCAGACGTCGTTTTGGGGGGCGCAGGTAATCGTCAATTTATTCGCCGCCGTGCCGGGAATCGGCGAGTGGCTTTCCGAAACGATTCGCGGCGACTACGCGATTTCGGATGTTACGCTGAATCGTTTTTTCGCCTTGCATGTCGCGGCGATTCCGCTGCTGATCGTCATTCTCGTGTTTTTGCATATTGTCGCGCTGCATCAGGTCGGCTCCAACAATCCGGACGGCGTGGAGATCAAGGCGAAGAAGAACGCGGACGGCGTTCCGCTGGACGGCATTCCGTTTCATCCCTATTATTCGGTGAAGGACACTTTTTGCGCGGTGGTGTTTTTGTGTTTTTTCGCGGCGGCGGTGTTTTTCGCCCCCGAAATGGGCGGTTATTTTTTGGAATATCCGAATTTTGAGCCGGCGAATCCATTGAAGACGCCGGAGCATATCGCGCCGGTGTGGTATTTCACGCCGTTTTACGCGATGCTGCGGGCGGTGCCGCCGTTTTGGGGAAGGCAGGTGTGGGGCGTGTTGGTGATGGGAGCGGCGGTGTTGATTTTATTTTTTCTGCCGTGGCTGGATCGGAGTCCGGTCAAATCGATTCGCTATCGCGGCGGGATTTACAAGTCGGCGCTGGCGGCGTTTTCGCTGTCGTTTGTGATCTTAGGCGCGCTTGGCACTTTGCCGCCGGATCGGATTGTCGGCGGTTTGCGGCTGCAAACTTATGCGCAGTTTTTCACCGTGGTGTATTTTGCGTTCTTTTTGCTGATGCCTTGGTATAGCCGGTTGGACAAAACCCGTCCGCCGCCGGAGCGCTTGTGAAG
>JBPCXA010000110.1:0-5555 GCA_051008975.1 Gammaproteobacteria bacterium | reverse complement strand
ACATTGCGACGGCGGCGGCTTTGCATTTGGCGGCGGCGACTCCGCCGCGGGCGGTGATGAATGTCTGCGATTTGTCGGGTTATGTTTCGCCGCGTTTGGATTCGTCCGCGCCGTCCCGCGAAAACGGGCGCATCTCGCCGCCGCGCGGAATCGGACTCGGCATATCGCCAAACGCGGACATACTCGGCGATCCGTTCGTCGTCTGGGAATAAACGCGCGGCGTCCGCGTTTTTGGAAGGTTGCCCGAAATCGGGGGCGAGTCCGTACACAAAAGTTTCCATTCCTGCGAAGGCAGGAATCTCCGCGCCGAAGGCGGTAATTGTACAATTACCCGCCGCTTTGTGGCGGCGGAGATTCCTGCCTTCGCCGGAATGGCGATTTTTGTTTTCGGCGGGAATTAGGCGGAAGTTGCGAAAACAACGACATCGCAAAAAAATGTAAAAAAAACAAAAAAACGTTTGAAAAACGGTTTTTTGCGCTATAATGCTCTATGCATGCGGAGGCGAAGGACACAAGCCGCCGAAATAATCACAAAAAAGGAGAAAACTCATGCTGACCATCATCGCCAACATTTACGCGAAGCCCGGAAAAGAGGCGCTGGTAAAATCGGAACTGGAAAAACTGATTCCGATTACCCGCAAAGAAGCGGGTTGCGTTCAATACGATTTGCATGCCGACAACGAAAATCCGGCGCATTTCCTGTTTTACGAAAACTGGGAATCGCGCGATTTGTGGCAGACGCATATGAACGCCCCCCATCTCGCCGCCTATATGCAGGCGACCGAAGGCGCGGTCGCGGATTTTACAATCGCCGAAATGACCAAAATCGGATGACATTTCGGACAAGGCAGCGTTGATCGTCCAGTTTTTTTGCGCAATCAGCCGAAAGACACGGCGGCGCCGGAGACGGAGACCATTAGCATTCCGCCGCTTTTTGTAGAGCGGAAAAGAAAAGGGCGGCGGAATGTCGCCCTTTTTTTTGCGTCGTTTTACAGGGAATAGACGGCGGCGGGTTTGCCCAGCGATTTCGCGTCGGGGATGACGCCCAATCCCGGCGAATCGGGGGGCGCGGCGAAACCGTTTTTGTTGCGCGCGCCTTGTCCGGGGACGGGATCTTCGGCGAGATGCGCGTGGCACAGCCAGCTCGCCAATCGGTATTCGGCGGGCGCGGACGCCGCCAGATGAATCGCGGCGGTGTCGGCGAGCGCGGAGCCGCCGGTGTCTTCAATATGCATCCGCCAGCCGGCGGCGACGGCGAAATCGCGGATACGCCGCGCTTTTGTCAGTCCGCCCGCGCGGTTCGGTTTGATTTTAATTCCCTCGCACGCCCCGGTCCGCCACGCCCGCAAATGGTCGGCGAAAGAAAGCAGGCATTCGTCCAGCATTATCGGCTGCGGCGTGCGCGCGGCGACATGCGCGCACTGCTCCAAGGTTTCGCACGGCTGCTCTATCCAGCCGCGCGCGGAGACGGAATTTAAGATTGAAATCGCCGCCGCCGGAGTCCACGCGCGGTTGATGTCGTAGGTGATGAATTCGTCCGCCCGGCGCGCCGATTCCAGCGCGGCGATGCGCGCCAAATCCAGCGCGTTGTCGTCGCCGCCGATTTTCGCGGAATGCGACCGATACCCGTCGGCGCGGGCTTTTTCCACCGCCGCGACCATTTCTTCGGGCGCGCCGGTGGAAATGGAAGAATTTACCGGCACCGCCGCCGCCTCGCCGCCGCCCAGAATTTTCCACAAAGGCGCGGCGGCGCATTGTCCGAGAATATCCCAGCAGGCGATGTCCGCCGCCGATTTTACATATTCGTGTCCCGGCAGGGCGGCGTCCATCGCCCGATTAATCGCGTCCGTCGCGCGCGGGTCCAGTCCGAGAATCGCCGGGGCGACGACCGCCAAGCCGGCGCGGACGCCGCCGCCGTGGGCGGGCAGATAGGTATGTCCCCACGGGCATCCTTCGCCCCAGCCGCAAACGCCTTCGTCGGTTTCCATCCGCAAAAAAGTGGAATCCAGACGCTCAAATTTCAACCGTCCGCCCGACAGCCAATAGGGTTCGGACAGCGGCAAATCCGCCGCCCACAGAGTAATTTTGACGATTTTCATATCCGCGGGATTATAAACCCCGCCGCCTCCCCCCGTCCCATTCCCGCGAACGCGGGAATCTCTTTGCGCGCAAGCGCAAACGGTGGATTCGCCTTGCGACGAATGAGATTCCGGCTTTCGCCGGAATGGTGGTACTTTTAACCTCTTAATTAAAATACACCATTCCGGCGAAAGCCGGAATCTCCGCGCCGTAGGCGCGTAATTTCCCGCCGCTTCGCGGCGGCGTAGATTCCGGCTTTCGCGGGAATGGGAAAAAACAACGAAAAAAAATCTTTCCGCAATCGCAAATTTGCGCAAAAAAGTTGCACATTTCGGGCAGGAATCTGGTATATTTTCGTCAACCGCAAATCTTTGCGGGCGGGAAAAGGAGAAAAACTATGACGGCTCAAAAAGACGGGAAAACCTCTCCGTCCGCGGCGGCTTCGCGGTGGCTTTTGCGCTTTGGCAGGGCGCTGGCGGGCGGCGACGGCGGAAAAGTCGCGGCGCTGTTTCACGAGGAATCGTACTGGCGCGATTTGGTGTCTTTTACATGGAATCTCCACACCGCCGAAGGGCGCGACGCCGTGCGCGAAATGGCGGAGACGACCGCGCGGCACACCGGCGCGACAAACTTTAAGTTGGAAGGCGAAGCGTCCGAAGCGGGCGGCGTTGTAGAGGCGTGGTTTGTCTTTGAAACCGGGGTCGCGCGCGGACGCGGATTGTTGCGGTTGCGCGACGGCAAGTGCTGGACTTTGCTGACGACGATGACCGAACTGAAAGGCCACGAAGAAAAAGACGGACGGCACGGTACGCGCGAACGCGGCGTCGCGCACGGCGCGCATAAAAGCCGCGAAACCTGGCTGGAAAAGAAAAACCGCGAAGAGACGGAACTGGGCGCGACCCGCCAGCCGTATTGCGTCATTATCGGCGGCGGACAAGGCGGAATCGTGCTTGCGGCGCGTCTCAAAAGAATCGGCGTACCGACTCTCGTCGTGGAAAAAAACAAACGCCCCGGCGATTCGTGGCGCAACCGCTATCGCTCGCTGTGTCTGCACGATCCGGTGTGGTACGACCATCTTCCCTATCTGCCGTTTCCCGATCATTGGCCGGTGTTTTCGCCGAAGGACAAAATCGGCGACTGGCTGGAAATGTATGTCCGCGTGATGGAGTTGAATTATTGGACTTCTTCGGTCTGTCAAAAGGCGGAATACGATTCGCAAAAACGCGAATGGCGCGTCGTCGTCCGGCGCGGCGGACGCGCCGTCGTGCTGCGCCCGAAGCAGATCGTGCTGGCGACGGGAATGTCGGGCGTGCCGAACATGCCGAAGTTTAAGGGGGCGAATGTTTTTCGCGGCGCGCTCGTACATTCCAGCGCGCACAAAGGCGGCGCGGAATGGCGCGGCAAAAAATGCGTGGTCGTCGGCGCCAACAATTCGGCGCACGACATTTGCGCCAATTTGTGGGAACAGGGCGCGCAAGTGACGATGGTGCAGCGTTCCAGTACGCACATCGCCAAATCGGAGACGCTGATGGAACTCGCGCTCGGCGGATTGTATTCCGAGGAGGCGGTCAAAAACGGAATTACCGCCGCCAAGGCCGACCTGATTTTCGCCTCGGTGCCGTATAAAATCATGCACGACTTTCACATTCCGGTCTACCGGGAGATGGCGCGGCGCGACAAAAAGTTTTACGACGCGCTGAAAAAAGCGGGCTTTATGCTGGATTTCGGCGAAGACGGTTCCGGGCTGTTTATGAAATATTTGCGGCGCGGCTCCGGCTATTATATTGACGTCGGCGCGTCGCAACTCGTCGCGGACGGCAAAATCCGCCTGCAAAGCGGCGCCGAGGTTTCGCACTTCACCGAAAACGCGGTGGCGCTTTCCAACGGCAAGGTTTTGCCCGCCGACTTGGTGGTGTGCGCGACCGGCTACGGCTCCATGAACGGCTGGGCGGCGAAATTGATTTCCCCGCGGGTCGCCGACAAAGTGGGAAAATGCTGGGGACTCGGTTCCGACACGCGCAAAGATCCCGGTCCGTGGGAGGGCGAACTGCGCAATATGTGGAAGCCCACGCAACAGGAGGCGCTGTGGTTTCACGGCGGCAATCTGCATCAGTCGCGCCACTATTCGCAGTTTCTCGCGTTGCAATTGAAGGCGCGAATGGAAACCATCCCGACGCCGGTATACAAACCCGCGCGCCCGCATCATCTTTCATAGGCGCGCCCGCGTTTGAAGGGACGGCGGGGATTCCGGCTTTCGCCGGAATGAGACGGGGGGAGAGGCGAAAATCGGCGGCGGAGCGGCGGATTCGCCTTTCGGCGAATGAGATTCCGGCTTTCGCCGGAATGGCGGTTTTTTTATATTTTCGGGTACCGCCAAATTCGGTATTGTCCGCAAAGACAAAAAGAACCCGCCATTCCGGCGAAAGCCGGAATCTCTTTGCGCCGTAGGCGCAATTTGGAGAAAATTCCGAAAAAAAATTCGCCTCCGAAAAAAATCGTAAAAAAAAGTTGAAAACGTGGATTTTTTCACCCCGTTCTCTGATACAATCAAATTTTTATTGCATTTCAAGGAGAATCCCGATGAAAATTTCTGCCCCCCCCCCCCCCTTGTACCTTGATTCTGCGGGTTTTTCGCGCCCTCGCCGTGCTGTTTGCGGCGGTTTTGGCGACGATTCCCGCGAACGCGCAAGAGGCGGAAATGCAGGTCTACACCGCCTCGCACGGCGATTTTCCCATCCGCAGTTCCAGCGTCGATCTTGGCTCTATTCCGTTGTCCGGGGCGTCGGTGCTGGACATTATCGCCAGCGGACAGGCGATTGATTCTTCACTTGGTGCGAATTTGTTTATTGTAAGCGGCAGGCCGTGCCAATCTCTTGATACGAGAGGATTGCCGGTATGTTCGTTAAGTGCGGGAACTGGGACTGTAACGTTGTCGGCGGGAGATGTCGTCCAACTTGACGCACCGTTAGGTGTTCCATCATTTGCAACTACGCGCGTTTACTCGGACGGCAGTGCGACGGACGGCAGCGAATTGCATTTGGCGTTCGGCGAAGTTCCGGTGACGCTCGCCAGTTCCGTCCCGCAAGGCGGCACGTTGTTTTTTATTGACGGCGGAACTTTTATGACAACGCAAACGCCGTCCACCGAAAATATCGGTTTTACGGAGTTGATGGAAAGCGACTGCCTCGGCGACCGGGAGCCGGTCGACGGTGGTTTAAGGTGCGAGTTGCAGTGTGCGGCGAATCAGGTGGAGGACGGCGATAATTGCCGTTTGCCGAGGGACAACACCGAATGCATGCGCATAGACGCTGCGCAGCCGATGTATGACGAAAGGGAAGCGGATAACTGCCGTGCGGCTGACACGACTCCTCCGACCGACCCGCCTCCGCCCGAAGATGAACAGGAGCCGACTCCGCCTTCTGCGGCGACTCCCGCCGCCGCTTCGCAAAAAGACGAGGCGGATTATGCGACCGGGG
>JBPCXA010000109.1:0-4183 GCA_051008975.1 Gammaproteobacteria bacterium | reverse complement strand
CGCCTCCCCGAGGCCGCGGCTCTTGCCGGTCACCAGCGCGGTTTTTCCGGAAAAGTCAATTTTCATTTCCCCCCCCCCCCCCCCCTCCGTAATACTGTAAAAAGTTGCGCAGCATCGTCTTGCCGTGCGCGGTCATGATCGATTCCGGATGAAACTGCACGCCTTCCAGCGGCCGTTCGCGGTGGCGGATTCCCATTACTTCATCGTCGCCGATGTTCGTCGCCGAAACTTCAAACGCGTCCGGCACGTCCGCCGCCGCCAAGATGAGGGAATGATAGCGCATCACCGTCGCCGGCTGCGGCAGTCCGGCGAACAACGTTTTTCCGTCGTGGCGGATTTGCGAGGTTTTGCCGTGCATCAATTTTTTGGCGCGCGTTATCCGCCCGCCGAACGCCGCGCCCAGCGCCTGATGTCCGAGACAGACGCCCAAAAACGGCAGGGACGGCGGCGCCCGGGCGATCAACTCCCCGGTGATTCCCGCCTGCTCCGGGCGTCCCGGCCCCGGCGAAATCACCACCGCTTGCGGTCGCATCGCCAGCGCCTCCGCCGCCGACAGCGCGTCGTTGCGGCGCACCGTCGTTTCCGCCCCCAGTTCCAAAAGATACTGGTACAGGTTGTAGGTGAAGGAATCGTAGTTGTCCAAAAGTAATATCATACCCCCCCCCCGTATTCTTCTTCCGCCGCCTCCGCCGCCCGCAAAACCGCCGCCGCTTTGTCCATAGATTCGCGGTATTCTTTTTCCGGCTGCGAATCGGCGACGACGCCGCCGCCCGCCTGCACATAACAGCGCCCGCCCTTGGCGACGAATGAACGAATCGCGATGCACATACTCATATCGCCGTCGAATCCGGCGTAACCGGCGCAGCCGCCGTAGATGTTGCGGCGGCACGATTCGTACCGGTTGATTAATTGCATCGCCCGCACTTTCGGCGCGCCCGACAAGGTGCCGGCCGGAAACGCCGCCCGCAGCGCGTCAAACGCGGAACAGGAATCGCGCAACTCGCCCTCCACCGCCGAGACGATGTGCATCACGTGCGAATACCGCTCCACCGCGCAAAAACGCGGCACCCGCACCGTCCCCGCCGCAGCCACCCGCCCGGCGTCGTTGCGCGCCAGATCGACCAGCATTAAATGCTCGGCGATTTCCTTTTCGTCCGCCAAAAGTTCCGCTTCCAGCGCGGCGTCTTTTTCCGGCGTGTCGCCGCGCGGACGGGTGCCGGCGATCGGACGCAATTCCAGCCGTTTTCCGCGCCGCGAAATCATCAATTCCGGGGACGCCCCCGCCGCGACAAAATCGCCGCACTTCAAATAAAACATATACGGCGACGGATTCATCCGCCGCAGACAGCGGTAAATGTCCAAAGTCGGCGCGGTCGGCGCGAAAGAAAGCCGCTGCGACGGCACGCCCTGAAAAATATCGCCGTCCTGAATGTGTTTTTTGAACGCCGTCACCGTGCGGTGGAATTCGTCGCGCGTCATATTGGATTCCACCCGCAGCGACGGCGGTTTTGCGCGCGGCGGCGGCAGTCGCAGACGCGCGGTTTTCGCCTCCGAAATCCGCGCGAGCAGCGCCTCCGCCTGCGCCCGCCCGCGCCGATAGCGGGCGCGCCAGTCATCGCCGTCGTTCGCGTCTTCGGCGTAGCACGATTTAATGACATATACTTCGTGCCGCCGATGGTCGAATACCGCGAGCAGGTCGGTCTGCATCCACACCATATCCGGCACCCGCAGCAGGTCGGGTTTCATCGCGCCGATATTCTCGAAATAATGCGCGCAGTCGTATCCCATGTAGCCGACCGCGCCGCCCCAAAACGGCGGCAGTCCGTCGCCGAGGGGCGCGGCGGCGAGCGCGTCCATTTGCGCCCGCAACGCCTCCGCCGGATCGTCGCAGGTATTTTCGGAAAGCGTTTTTCCGCCGCCGTCCCGCACCGAAAACACGCCGTCCGCGAACACGAACAACCGTCGCGGCGCGGCGCCCATAAAACTGTACCGCCCGTTTTCGCCGGCGTCCGCGCTTTCCAAAAGAAAGGCGAACGGATGTTCGCCCTGCAACGCCGCGAACGCCGCCCACGCCAGTACGCCGTCATTGGGCGCGCGAAAAACCAGCGGCGTCACCGGCGAATTCGTGTTTTTTGCAAAGGCGGCGAATTCGCTCTCGCCCGGATTTACCGGCGCGTTCATCGCCGCGCCGCGCATTCCGTCAGCGGATGCGGAAGACCGCAATGGCGGCAGCGGACGCCGAACTCCAAATCCGCGCCGGTCGCCAAGGCAATATGTTGCGGCGCGTTCGGAATCCGTTTCGCCAAACCGCAAAGCACCCCGCCCGGACCGAATTCATATACGCGCGAAATTTCGTCCGCCGCAAACTTCGCAACCGTCTCCGTCCACCGCACCGGACGGACAAGTTGCAATGCGAGCGCGTCGACAATCGCGTCCGCCGATTCCGCGTATTGCAAAGTCGCGTTATGCAAAACCGGCGCGGCGGGCGTCCGCCATTTTATCGCGCGCAAATCGGCGATAAATTCGTCCGCCGCCGGCTGCATCAGCGGACAATGCGAAGGAATGGAAACCGGCAGCGGCACGACGCGCTTGATTCCCGGATTCGCAGTCCATTTCGCGCATTCGGCGATAGCGTCCGCGCGTCCGGAAACGACCGTCTGCTGCGGCGAATTGTAGTTCGCCGCCCAAATTTGCGCGCCGTTTTTGCGCGCTTCGTCGCAGTATTTTTCCGCCGCCGCCGGGTCGCCGAGTATCGCCGCCATTCCGCCCGCCGCCGCTTCCCGCATCAGTTCGGCGCGCCGCCGCACGAGTTTAACCGCGTCCGCAAAATCAATTGCATCGGCGCAAACCAACGCGGCATATTCGCCCAAACTATGTCCGGCGAACGCCGCGACATCGGAAATTTTCGCCGCGCGAAAGACCCCCGCGCAAACCGCCAAAAGCGCGGGCTGGGTGTTTTCGGTTTTGTCCAGCGCGGTTTTGTCGGCGATAACTTTCGGCAAATCGACGTCAATCGCCGCCGCCGCCTCGGCGACCGCCGCCGCGACTTCCGGATGCGAATCGTACGCCGCCGCCATCTCCGGCGTTTGCGAACCCTGTCCGGGAAAAATCGCGGCGGTTCGAATCGCGCCCGGGCGAGTTCCGTTTTTGTCCGTCTTTTCTACCATTGCAAAAGCGCCGCGCCCCAGGTGAAGCCGCCGCCCGCCGCCGCCAGCAAAATCGTGTCGCCCGGCGCGAACTGCGGCGCGAACTTCGCCAACGCCAGCGGAATGGACGCCGCCGAAGTGTTGGCGCATTCGTCCACGCAATTGACGCAGCGCGCGGATTCCATTTTCAGCCGCTTTCGCACCGCCTCTATGATGCGGCTGTTCGCCTGATGCAGCACCAGCCAGTCCGGACGCCGCCCGCCGTCCGCGACGACTTTTTGCGCCGATTCGGTCATCTTTCCCACCGCGAAACGATACACCGCGCCGCCGTCCATTCGCGTATAAGGATCGCCGAGTATTTCGCCATGATGCACCCGCGCGTTCACCGTGAGTTTGTCGGCGTACCGCCCGTCGGCGCGCAAATCGGTCGCCAGAATTCCCGGCGTCTCGGACGCCTGCAACACCGCCGCCCCGGCGCCGTCCCCGAATAACACGCAGGTGGAACGGTCGCGCCAGTCCAGAGTCGACGAAAATACTTCCGCCCCCGCCGCCAGCACCGTGCGCGCCCGCCCGGCGACGATCATCCCTTCGGCGATCGCCAGCGCGTACAAAAAACCGCTGCACACCGCCTGCACGTCAAAGGCGGCGCACGGCGCGGCGTCCAAATCCTTCTGCAAAAGGCACGCCGTCGCCGGATAAATCCGGTCGGGAGTCGTCGTGGCGAAGACGATCATGTCCAAATCGCCGCCGCAAATTTCCGCCGCCGCCATCGCCTCGCGCGCCGCATGCGCCGCCATTCCGCCCGACGTCTCGCCCTCCGCGGCGATGCGGCGGCGGCGGATGCCGGTGCGCGAGCGAATCCATTCGTCCGAAGTGTCCACCGAAAACGGCGGCTCCGCCAGCGCGGCGTTGTCCACCGCGCGTTCCGGCAAATAACCGCCGACGCCGGCGATTCTCGCGTAAGTCATGCCGCGAAATCCGTCCGCGGCATCGCGCGAATGACGCCCACCACGTCGCGGCGGGCGGCGCGCGCCGCA
>JBPCXA010000108.1:0-2838 GCA_051008975.1 Gammaproteobacteria bacterium | reverse complement strand
GACGTTCCGATGCCGACGCCGAGGTCGTCGCCGCGCCGTTCGACATAAATTCCGCTGTGGAATTCGCTGATTCTCCATTCCGAGACCGCGTCAATTTTCCAGCGATGCAAAAGCAGCCGCGAGGCGTCGTAGCGCGTTTCCAGTGAATTGATCAGACGCCCGCGCCCGTAGGCGAGACGGACGCCGAGTTGCTTGCGTTCGTTATCGGCGTCGGTCAATTGCGTCTCGCCGTCCACATCCAAAAACAGGGCGTACGCCGGCAAACTCACTTGGAATCCGGCGCCCAAATCGTACAGCGAACTTTCGTCCAAATCGCCGGACTGCGAGCGCCACTGCAAATTCAAAAACTTCCGCCAAGTGCCGTCTTCGGCGAGCGGCGTCAAATAGCCGGTTTCCACATTGAAATGCAATTCCCGGTGTCCGCTTTTCAACGGCACATCCAGCCCGACAAAATCGGCGGCGGCGGTGCGCGTCCGCACGCTGTCCAAGCCGCCCGAATAAACTAAATCAAAAGGCCCGTCCAAATCGCGGCGGCGGCGCGCGCGCAAACCGACAATATGCCGCCGCACGTCGGTCTTCACGACGTCGCCGGCGTTTTCCAGCGCGACTTCGCCGTAGCCGAAGGACGCCAGCGCGCGAAACGACGTATCGGCGTCGGGCGACCATTCCGCATACGGCACGAAAGAACGCACCCGCTGTTCCAAACGCCCGCCCGCGCCGCCGCTCCATTCCACGTCCAAATCGGCGACATCCGCGCCGAACGCGATTCCGCCGCGAATTTTTTCGCCCCATCGCCGGTCCATCCCCGCGTAGAAGGAGGAATAATGTCCTTCATAGCGCGTTTCCGTTCCGCCGACTTGCGGATTGCCTTCCAGACGACTCAGCGCGCCGCGCGTCCACCACGACCATTCGCTTCCGGCTTCGCCGCCGGACTGTTTCAGCGCGAACGAATCCAGCGCGAACGGCGAATCCGGACGGCGGGAATCTTCGGCGCGGCGCGACAGCGTCTCGGCGATTTGCGACGGATCGTCAATCGGCGCGTCGTTCGCCCGCAGCCCGTCCTCGGAATCGAAATGCCCTTCCAGCGCGTCCCACAGCGCGCCCGCCGCGACCGCGTTGACGGCGGCCAGCACCGCCTCCACTTGTTCCGCGTCCACGCCGCCCACGCGAATATTCGCCGCGACCACCGCGGAGAATTCCGCCGCATCCTCGCAGACGCACATATACGAAACTTCGCCGGCGCGAACCGCGTCCGCGGACAAGGTATATCTCGCGTCGCCGTCGCGGAGCGTAATATCGGCGTAAACCCAAATATGTTCGCGCACGGACAATCCGCCGTTGACATCCCGCAGCCCCGAAAGATCCGCGCCCAGCACCGCCCCGGCGACCGCCTCGCCGCCGCCCTCCACGGTCACGATAATTTCGCCGGTCGGCGGCTCATTAATCCGCATCACCGCCGAAGTCATCGTCAGAGAATCGCCGTTAATGCCGGAAACCGTGGCGATCGCCCGCAGCGAATCCTGCGGATTAAAATCCTCCGGACGCAGCGGATACGAATCGCCGGGCAGGGCGTTCCGCGGAGCCGCGAACTCGCTCCCGACTCCGGTCTCCCACGTATATTCGACGCCGGCGATAAAGTTGTCCGCGATTCCTTCAATCCGCACGGACGCCGAATCCGTCCCGAAGGCGAGGCCGGAAATTTCCGCGACGACCGCGCCGCCCGCCAACGCCTGCGCGATGGATTTCGCGGTATCCGCGATACTCGCCGACAGCGTCGTTTCAAATCCCAGCCCGTCCCGGTACGACAATTCCGTCCGCAGCAAGCCGCGCGACGCCGCGCTTAAATCGTCCGCCGAAAGAATGTAAGAATCGTCGACCGCCCCGCCGATTTGCCCGCCCGGCAAAAACCACGCATAAGACACGGCGCCCTCGCCGTTGGCGTCTCCGATCCCGGCGGCGATAATGGAAACCGTCGCGCCGACCGCCGGAACGCCTCCCAGCAGAGTCAAAAATATCCCGCCCGTCGTCTCCTCGCTGATCAACGTCACCGCCGAAGTCACCGTATACACGCCCCCGAAGGCGTCCGTCGCAACCGCCATCAACCGCAAAGAAACCGCCGGAGCGAAATCCGCGGCGTCCAATGTATACGCCGACAACGTCGCGTTTACTATGTCCGCGAAATCCCCGGGGTTCCCGGTATCCTCCGTCTGCCATTGATAGGCATACTCCAAATCGCTGTCGTCGTCCGAAACATCCAACGCATCCGACGATACCTCATCCCCCGCCTCCAAGCCCGCGGGCGTAATCGCCAAATCGCCGTCCGCGGGACGATCGGTATGCACCATCGTCGCCAAAAAGGTCTGCCCGATTCCCAACCTGTCCGTATGCAACACCGACAGCCGCAAACGCGGCGGCGGATCCGCGACCGCGCCCGCAAAATGCGACAACACAATCGTGTATGTCGAATCCGTCTCGTCCGACAAATCCGCATACGGCTCCCCCCCGTCAAAACTCACCTGCCACTGATACGCAAAATCGAACTCGCCGTTGGCGTCCCGAATCCCGCTCGTCACGGCGGTATACACTTCGCCCGCCGAAAACGAAATCGTCCCGCTTATCATCACCGCACCCGTGCCGTCGACATTCCCGCCGCCATTCAACACCAACGCCGCCGGCAACGTCTCGGTAAAACCCAAACTATCCTCGTACTCCGCCTCCGCCCGCAGCCGACCCTCCGACACCATCGGCAAATCGCCCGTCTGCAAAATATACTCCGCGCCCGTCGCACCGCTTATCGGCGTATTGTCGTCATACCACGAATACAATGTGGAAGCAATC
>JBPCXA010000107.1:0-9651 GCA_051008975.1 Gammaproteobacteria bacterium | reverse complement strand
GCGACAACGGCGGCGGACTGCACTCCGATGCAAACTTTTGTGGACGGAATGTGTCAAGACCCGTCCGATGAAACCGAACCGGAGCCGACTCCGACAACGGGCGGCGGCGTTGTCGCCGAACGCGATGACGGGGTGGAGGCGGCGGCGTTTATCGGCGGCGGAATGGTTGCGGTCGGACTTGCCACGTACTTTCTGTGGGGCGGAAATCCGGCGGCGTTTTCGTTTTCGCCCGATTACGGATATTCCGTGACGGAAAGCGGATACGCGTACAATTTGGGCGGTCGTTTGGATTTTCATCAAGGGAATTTTCATTCGTATTACGCCGTCGGGCAGGCGAATTCCGATGGTGAATTCGGCGATTTGCGGTACGAAAGCGGCGGCGAATATGACGGCGGATTTTGGGCGGCGGCGTTCTCCGAGACCGTGCAGGGCGAAACGGCGGATTGGCGATTTTCGTTGTCGGCGAAAGCGGACGGCGGAATTTGGCAAGTATCGCCGACGTACCGTTTTCATTCCCGTCTGGAAGATGACGAGACCGAAACGCGGAATTCGCTGAATTTGGAAAGCGTTCTCCGCTACAATCGCTGGATGATTTCGCCGTCCGCCGGCTTTAATTGGCGGCGAATGGACGAATTCGGCGATGGCGGCAAGTTTCGCATTAATGCCGTCCGTCGCTTTTAGGGGGAAAGCGAAAGGCAAAAAAAGGGCGGCGCGTGCCGCCCTTTTTTTGCGCGACAATCAATTCCAAAACGCCGCCAGTACGACGATTCCGAACGCGATTCGGTACCAGCCGAACGGCGTAAAATCATGCCGCGAAACATATTTTATCAGCATCCGAATCACCAGCAGGGCGGCGGCGAAGGATGCGACAAAACCGGCGGCGATTTCGCCCGCCAAATTCCAGTTCATCAGATCCGCGTTCTGAAATAAATCGTACGCGCCCGCCGCGAACATCGTCGGCAGCGCGAGCAAAAACGAAAACTCCGTCGCCGCGCGGCGTTCCACGCCCCACAACATCGCGCCGAGTATCGTCGCCCCCGCGCGCGACACCCCCGGAAACAACGCCAGCGTCTGGCAACAGCCGATAACCAAAGCATCGCGCGCGCGCAATTCGTCAATGTCCGAAATGCGCGGCGCGCGCTTTTTTCTTTCTATAAAAATGATCGCCGCGCCGCCGACGATCAACGCCGCCGCGACGGTCGGCGGCGAAAACAAATATTCTTTTATGACGGAATAAAATAACAACCCGCAAATCGCCGCCGGCAAAAACGCCAGCGACAAATTAAGAATCATGCGCCGCGTTTTTTCGCCGCGGAGATCGCGCGCCATCGTCCATAATCTTTCGCGGTATTGCCAGCACACCGCGCACACCGCGCCGAGTTGGATCACCACTTCAAACAATTTATCCGCGTCGCCGTCGCGTCCGAGCAGGCGCGCGGCGACGATTAAATGTCCGGTGGAGGACACCGGCAAAAATTCGGTGATACCCTCCACCGCGCCGAGAAATAAAATTTCCAGCCAGCGCGACAATTCGCCGCTCAAGGTTTCGGCGGCGTGATGCCGGTCTGCCCCTGGTATTTTCCGGCGCGGTCTTTGTAAGATTCTTCGCACGCCTCGTCGGATTGCAGAAACAACAATTGCGCGACGCCTTCGCCGGCGTATATCTTCGCCGGCAGCGGGGTGGTGTTGGAAAACTCCAAGGTCACATGCCCCTCCCATTCCGGTTCCAGCGGCGTCACATTTACGATGATGCCGCAGCGCGCATACGTGGATTTGCCGAGACAGACGGCGAGCACGTCGCGCGGTATGCGGAAATGTTCCACCGTCCGCGACAGCGCGAACGAATTCGGCGGAATGATGCAGTAATCGCCGCGGACATCCACGAACGAATTCGGATCGAAGTTTTTCGGATCGACGATCGTGCTGTTCAGATTCGTAAACACCTTGAACTCCGGCGCGCAGCGCACGTCGTAGCCGTAGGACGACACGCCGTACGAAATTACGCGCCCCCCCCCCGCTTTGGAAATTTGCCGCGGTACGAACGGGCGGATCATCCCCTCCGCCGCGCGCGCGCGAATCCACTTGTCGGATTTTATGCTCATGCGATTTCCTCCTCCAATATCGGCGCGCGCAAAGTCCGCATGTAAATGTCCTCGAACCGCCGCGGATCGTGCGGCGACAAAATTTTCGCCGCGCGCGGAAAATGCATATCGTGCAGGCGCGAAATCCAAAACCGCAGCGCCGCCGACCGCATCGCGTCGTTGAAACGGGCGCGCTCCAAATCGCACAGCGGGCGGCGGCTTTCGTAGCCGTCCAGCATCGCTCGTAGGCGTCCGGCATCGGGGCGCGCGCCGCCGTCCGATTCCGCGACAAAACACCAGTCGCAAATGCACACCGCGAGGTCAAAAATCAGCGCGTCGTCGCCGCCGAAATAAAAGTCAATTATTCCGGCGATTTCGCCGCCGCGCCACAGCACATTGTTGCGGAATAAATCGCAGTGGCACGCCGCCGCCGGCAGCGGCAATTCGTAAAACCGGGCGTCTTCGTCCAGCGCGGTCCGCAGAATATCCCGCGTTTCGGGCGGCAATGCGGGGAATATCTTTTCGGCGGTGCATCGCCGCCAGCGGGCGTCCCGCGGATTCGCCATTCGCGGCATAAAATCCGCCGCCGCCAAATGCAGTCCGGCGGCGGCGGCGCCCATTTTGCGGCATTCTTCGGTGTCCGGATCTTGCCGCGATTCGCCCGCCACGAAAGGCGACAGCAGCGCCGGCTTGTCTTTCCAGCGCGTTCCGGCGGCGGTGCGCGGCAAAAGCGGCGCCGGGGCCGGCGCGCCGTTGGCGGACAAATGGCGCATCAGCGCGGCGTAATACTCCGCCATGCCGAAATCCCACACCTCAAAAACGGTCAATACATACCGCCGCCCGCCGGCGGACAGCAGATAATTCGTATTTTCAATCCCCTCGGCGATGGGCGAAAGCGCGTCCGCCGGGGCGACGCCGAAGTGCAGGCGCGCCCATTCCGCCGCTTCTTCGGGCGTTATGTGCGTAAAGACCGCCACTGCTCGCGGGGAAGTTCCATTTTTGCCGCCGTTGCCATTATAATTCGGAATTATGCGGATCACCAAACGGGAACCGAAACGCGGAGACATCCGCCTGATTTGGACCGACCTGGAAATGTCGGGGCTGAATCCCGACACCGATATGGTGTTGGAGGCGGCGTTCGTCATCACCGACGGCAACCTGCGCGAAATCGCCGAATCGCCGTCGTGGGTCTTTCACCAGCCGGATTCGGTGCTGGACAATATGGACGACTGGAACCGCCATACGCACGGCAACACCGGGCTGATCGCCCGCAGCCGCGCGTCCGAATTGACGGTGGCGGCGGGGGAGGAGGAGATTTTGCGGTTTTTGCGCGAACATGTCCGCCCGGGCGAATCGCCGATGTGCGGCAACAGCATCGGGCAGGATCGGCGTTTTATGGCGCGCCATTTGCCGCGGGTGGAGGAGTTTTTCCACTATCGCAATTTTGACGTCAGCACCTTCAAGATCGCCGCCTATTTGTATATGACGCACGCGCTTACCCCGAAAAAGGCGGAATCGCTGCATCGCGCGCTGGACGACATCAAGGATTCCATCGACGAAATGCGGCGGTATGCGCGCCTGCTTTGGCCGGACGCCGGGATATGACCGAAGAACCGCCCGCGCCCGATTCGCCGCCCAAGCGCGGATGGATGTTTGCGACGGGCTGGGCGTTGCTGCTGCTGATATTGACCCTTGTTTTTAACGGTTTTTTGCGGGATCGCCAGAATCCGAATCGTCTTTCGGTGCTGCAAAATCAAAGCGGCGGTTTGGAGTTGCGCGCCAATCCGAACGGACAGTATTTCGCCGAGGGGCGGATTAACGGCGCGGCGGTGGTTTTCCTGCTGGACACCGGCGCGACGACGGTGGCGGTGCCGCCGCACATCGCCTCCCGCGCGGGTTTGCGGGAGGGCGCGCCGGTGCCGATAGAGACGGCGGCGGGCAAGACGACGGCGCGGCGGACGCATATACGCCGTTTGGAGCTGGGCAATTTCATTTTTTCAGATTTGCGCGCGGTCATTATTCCCTCCGAAGACAACACCGTTTTGCTGGGAATGAACGCCTTGTCCGAGCTGGAAATCACCCAGCAGGACGGCAAACTCTTCCTGCAAAAGCCGGGCATTTAACGCCGCCGCCGCCGAAACCGCCGATCCTGCGCAAATTCGGCGAAAAAAAGTGCAAAAAAGTGCAAATTTTTGGTACTTTTTGCCTCAAATGTGGTATAATTTTTTCGGTTGGAGGCCGCGGCTTCTTTCTCGCCGTCCCAAAAGGCGGCATCGTAATAGCGAAAAGTTGCGGCTTTTCGCAGTTGCCGGACGGATATTTCGTTCGGTTTTGTAGCGGGGAGGTGCGCCTCCCCGCATTTTTTTAACGAGGATGAGTATGCGGGCGTGTGTTTTTGTTGACGGAGAAAACTTTCGCCGCAACATTGTTAAATTGTGTTCCTTAGAACAAAGAGATTATCTGCCCAAGCACGCGCGGTGGGCGGAGTTTTTCGATTACATCGTCTGTCAAGTTGCCGGTTCCTCTGCCGCGCGATTGCGGACATACTGGTACGCCATTGCCGCCGTGGATACATGGCCTTTTTATGTGCCGACCGAATGGGGCGTCAAAGAAAATCCGCAAAAGGCGGCGGAATGGCGCGAAAAATACAAGACCCGCATACAGGCGGACGCCCGCTTGCGGGAATCGAACGGCGAAGAAGTTGTCGCCGAGTTGCTCCGTCGCAAAAAGAAAATAGAAGACCGCTTCGCCGGACACAGAAAAGTCCACCGCGGCATCATCGCCAAGCACAAGGCGGTGGAATTCCGATATTCCGGCGCGATTTCGTACGATCTGTTTGATGGCAAACTGGGGCGCGAAAAGACGGTGGATGTCAATCTCGCCGTAGATATGCTGCAAATGCGCGATGCTTACGACATTGCGGTTGTCGTCTCCGGCGACCAGGATTATCTGCCCGCGGTGCATGCGGTGAAAAATGCGGGCAAAACCGTCGTCAATGTCGCTTTTTCCGCCCGTTCCGGCGAACTTTTGCCCGGCGGCGCGAAGCGTCTGAACGAATCCGCCGACTGGTCGCTGACCGTGGATCATAAGACGCTGATGGAATATATGAATTTGGAGAAAAAGGCGGCATAACCGCCGATTCTGCGCAAATGTGGCGAAAAAGTGCAAAAAAGTGCAAATTTTTGGTACTTTTTCGCCCGAATTCCCGTATAATCGTTTCGGAAGGATTATTTTATCCATTTGTTTTTTGAGAAAGGGGTTTGTTATGAAGGTCAAATTTTTGGGTGCTGTCGGAGAAGTCACCGGATCTTGCACGTGGTGCATTTTGGATAGTGGCGTTCAATTTTTGGTGGACTGCGGAAGTTTCCAGGGATGGAGTTCGGAGTTAAAAAACAGGGGAGATTTTCCGTTTCAAGCGGAAGATATTCGTTTTGTCCTGTTGACGCATGCGCATATAGACCATTGCGGTCGGATTCCGTTGCTGTACAAACGCGGGTTTCGGGGCAAGGTGTATTGCACCGGCGCGACCCAGGATTTGACCGAGTTGAATTTAACGGACACGGCCAAGATAGAGGCCGAGCGCGCCGAACGCGAGAAGACGGCGCCGCTTTTTACCAAGGAGGATGTGTCTAAAATAGAATTCTGCGCCATCAAAGAGCATGAGGATGGGTTTAAGAAACCTGCGCCCGTGGGCGTTGAAAATAATTTTTGGGTGAATTTCACCCGATCTTCACACCTGCTTGGTGCCGCCTCGGTCGCCATCTCGTGGGGGACGGGCGATAACACGAGGAGAATTTTCTTCAGCGGCGATGTCGGCAATAACCGGAAAGGCAACAGTTATCAGCCGCTGTTGAAGAGAAATCATATCCCGCATAAAAGCATGGATTATGTGGTTCTGGAATCCACTTATGGGGCGCGTTCGCCCAGATCCTCTGATATGAAAGATCCGGTGAAGCGCATTGAGGCGCTTAAGGACGTTGTCTGCGATTCCAAGTATAACTTGGTTATATTTCCCTGCTTCACTTTGCAGAGAACGCAGGACGTCCTGTTTGATTTGTTTTGCGCGTTGCAATACTGCAATGCGGACGACTCCGTTAAGTATCGCATTGTGCTTGATTCTCCGATGGCGAAGACGGCTACCAAGATTTTTAAGCGTCATTTGACGGAGCGCCATCCTCAATATCCTGGGATATATTTGAACGACCACTGTGCGCGGGCCATCTCGGAGCATTACGGGGTGGAGATTGACGAGCGCGAAATCGCGGGTGCTATTTTTGACGCGGCCGGCTACGAGAACGACAAATTGTCCATTAACGGCGAATTTGTCAAAAATTTGGGCAGGAGTGTTAGTGTGCGAGACAAGTTGGGAGAGATTGTCCCGCGCGGTGAGAAAATCATTTTAATCACGAGTTCCGGCATGTGCCAGGAAGGGAGGATTAAGGGGCATTTGCGGGAACTGCAGTATCCGGAGACGGCGTTGGTGTTGACCGGTTATCAATCCACGCATAACGGCGGATTGCTGTTTCAATGTGCGGACGGCAATGCCTGCGATATTTCCAATGAAGAGCTGGAGACCAGCGGGGATCCGCTTCCCATCAAAGACATACAAGGGGCGGTTTTTAATTTGGGCGCTTATTATTCCGGACACGCGGATTCGGAAGATCTGCTCCGCTTTTTATTTGAGCGGGCGGGAGACAAGGGACATGCGGAGTCCCCGAAGCAGGTCGTCGTTTTTCTCAATCATGGCGACGATGATGCGAGAGCTCAATTTAAGCAATTAATTGAGAACAGAGTTTCTCAAGAGGACGACATGCGTACGGTCGGCAATGTCGTGATTCCGACTCTCGGCGATAATTTCTATGATCTGAACAAAAATGAATTGGTCAGTGAATCTTATGAAATTATCCAGAATCAGCGCCAAATAATCAAGCAATTGAACAGGTTGCTGGCATACGCGAGAACGACGCAACCGCATAAAAAGAAAAAGGCGAAGGCGCGGCGAGATGCGGATTAATCTCCGCCTTCCATCCGTCCCAGCGTTTCTTTGCGGCCGAGGGCGGCGGCGACTTCGGCGATGTCGGGGGATTGTTCGCGGGCGGTCAATAATACGCGAAGCGGCATTCCGATTTGCGGGAATTTTAATTTGTGTTCGCGCGCCGTCTCTTTTATCGCGCCTTTGATCGCCGCCGCGTTCCATTCGGGGGGGGGGAGGGCGGAAAGTTTTTCGCGCAGAGTTCGCAGCGCGATGCGGTTTTCTTCGGTGATATGTTTTTGCAGCAATTCGGAATTCGGCGGCGGGCGGCGTACGAGATATTCCGCGTTCGCGCGCGCGTCCGCCAGCGTTTCGCTGCGCGGCAAAACCAGCGCGAGAGCCGCGTCGGTCAATTCCGGAATTGCGATTAGTTCGCGCGCCTTCGCGGGCGGCAGCGCGCGCAAATGTTCGCCGTTCAGCCAGCGGAGTTTTGCGATGTCAAAACGCGCCGGCGCCCGCTGCACCGAATCAAATCCGAAATGCCGGAGCAAAAAATCGGAATCGAAAAATTCGGCGTCGCCGCGCGACCACGACAATCGCGCCAGATAATTGACGAGCGCGGCGGGCAGAAATCCGTCGCGCCGATATTGCATCACATCCACCGCGGCGTGCCGCTTGGAAAGCCGTTCGCCGTCCGCCGAAAGAATCATCGGCAGATGCGCGAAACGCGGCGGCGTCTCGCCGAGCGCGGCGTAAATATGCAGCTGCTTGTGCGTGTTGCGGACATGGTCGTCGCCGCGAATTACATCGGTGATCGCGTCCGCGATGTCGTCCGCCGCGCTGGCGAAAATATATGTCGGCGCGCCGTCGCCGCGCAGAATTACCGGATCTTCCAGTTCCTTATTGTCCACGGAAAGACGTCCGCAGACGCGGTCGTCGAAAGTTATTTCGCCGTCTTCGGGCGTTTTTAATCGCAGCGCGCCGTCGTCGCGGTATGCCGCGCCCGATTTTTCGAGACGCGCGGCGAGTTGCAAATGTCTTTCGCGGTTTTGCGATTGAAATTGCGCCGCGCCGTCAAAATGCAGTCCGAGCCATTGCATCGCGTCGATAATCGCGCGGGTGTGCGCGTCCGAGTTGCGGGCGGAATCGGTGTCTTCCACGCGCAATAAAAATTCGCCGCCGCGTCCGCGCGCCCACGCCCACGCGAACAAGGCGGTGCGCGCGCCGCCCAAATGCAGATAGCCGGTGGGGCTGGGCGCGAAACGGGTGCGTACTTTTTTCGCGATCATGATTTTGATTTGCGCCGCGACTGCCGCAGCAAATCGGCGGCGTTAATGCGGGCGGCGTCCCCGATTTTCGCGCCGCCGACGATGCGCGCGATTTCTTCGACGCGTTCTTCGGCGGACAGTTTTTTAATTTCCGCGCCGCGCCGTCCGTCTTCGTTTGTCGCGCGGACGCGCCAGTGGGAATCGGCGTGCGCCGCCACCTGCGCGAGATGGGTGACGCACAGCACCTGCCGCGATTCGCCGAGCGTCTGCAAAAGTCCGCCGACGACGGACGCCGCCGCGCCGCCGATTCCGGCGTCCACTTCGTCAAAGACGACGACCGGTTTCGCGCGCCGTCCGCCGGCGGCGATTTGCAGCGCGAGCCCGAGACGGGATAATTCGCCGCCGGACGCGACTTCCGAAAGCGCCCCCGGCGGCGCGTCCCGGCGGGTGGCGATTAATAATTCCGTCCGTTCCGCGCCGCGCGCGTCCGGCGTTTGGCGCGGCGTTAATTGCACCTGCAAACGCGCCTCCGGCATCGCGAGTTTGCGCAGCAGCGCGGTCGTCTTTTTTTGCAAAGAAGACGCGGCGGCGCGGCGGCGCGCGCTTAAATTGTCGCAGGCGGCGTTAAAAGTTTCGCGCAACGCGCGTTCGTTTTTTTGCAACTTTGCGATGTCGCCCCGCGCGGTTTGCGCCGCCAGTTGCGATTTTTTTTCGGCGATGCAAATTTCCAAATCCGCCGGGTCGGGAAGTTGATATTTGCGCGCCAGCCGGTGCGCCTCGGCGACGAAAGTTTCGGCGTCCGCCCGCGCCGCCGGTTCGGTCTGCAGTCCGTCCGCATATCGCGACAGCGCGCGCGCGGCTTCGCCGGCGGAGGTTTCCGCTTCTTCGGCGCACTGCAGCGGCGCCGCGATTTTGTCGTCCAGCCGGGAAAGTTCCGCCAATTTCCGCCGCGCGCGCGCCAGACCGCCGATGCTTTCTTCCAGCAAATGCAACGCCTCGCCGCCGCCGCCGGCGAGATCTTCCAAGTTGGAAAGCCGCGTCAACAGACGGTTTTGTTCCTCCCATTTCGCGGATGAAAAATTCGCGTTTTCCAGTTCCGCAATTTCCTCTTTTAATGCGGCGGCGCGGCGGCGCGACAAATCGGCGCATTCCCGCGCCTTTCGCAATTCGGAATCCGCCGCCGCCCATTTGCGGTGCGCGTTTGCGACCGCCGCCGCCGATTCGCCGCCGTCTTCGTAGTCGTCCAAAAACGCCCGTTGCGCCGCCGTCCGCCGCAGCGAATAGTGCGCGCTCTGCCCGCAAATATCCACCACATTCGCGACCGCCGCCG
>JBPCXA010000106.1:0-3258 GCA_051008975.1 Gammaproteobacteria bacterium | reverse complement strand
GGCGAGAACAATTTCGGGCGCGGCGGGCATTAAAAATCGGCGGCGGAGAGAGAGGGATTCGAACCCTCGACGGGGGTTGTATCCCCGTACTCCCTTAGCAGGGGAGCGCCTTCAGCCGCTCGGCCATCTCTCCGTAAAAACATTATTGTATCATTCCGCCGCGTCCGCCGCCCGTCCGCGCGGCGTCGGCTCGTCCGCCGGTTCGCGGTCCAAATGAAAGGCGTCGTGCAGCGTACGCACCGCGCGTTCCAAATTTTCCTCATCCAGCACCACCGAAATTTTAATTTCGGAGGTGGAAATCATGCGGATGTTGATATTTTCCCTCGCCAACGCGTCGAACATCAGCGCGGCGACTCCGGCGTGCGATTTCATTCCGATGCCCACGACCGACACCTTGCCGATGCCGGAATCGCCGGCGACGTCGCGCGCGCCGATGCCGTCCGCCGTCGCGCGGGCGGCGCGCATCGCCGGCTTGAATTCGTCGCGGTGCACGGTGAACGAAAAATCGGTGCGACCGTCGCTGCCGGTGTTCTGCACGATCATGTCCACATTCACGTCGGCGGCGGCGACGGCGGCGAGAATTTGTCCGGCGATGCCGGGACGGTCGGGCGCGCCGACGAGGGTGATTTTCGCCTCGTCGCGGTTGAATGCGACGCCGGTGACGACGGGCTGCTCCATTGCGGTCTCCTCCTTGTAGTGTATCAGTGTGCCGGGCGCGGAAAAATCCGCCGCCGGCAGAACGCGCAGCGGCACGCGGTATTTGCCGGCGAATTCCACGGCGCGCGTCTGCAAAACTTTCGATCCCAAGGACGCCATTTCCAGCATTTCTTCAAAGGTGATCGCGGAAAGTAGGCGCGCCTTTTCGCATATCCGCGGATCGGTGGTGTAGATGCCGCGCACGTCGGTGTAAATGCGGCATTCGCCGGCGACCATCGCCGCCGCCAGCGCGACCGCGGTAGTGTCGGAGCCGCCGCGTCCGAGCGTGGAAACGTCGCCGCCGGAAGTGCGCCCTTGAAATCCGGCGACCACCGGCGTTTCGCCGCGCCGCAGCGAATCGCGCAGGGCGGAGGTGTCAATATCCACAATCCGCGCCTTGCCGTGCGCGTCGTCGGTGAGAATTCCGGCCTGCGCGCCGGTAAAACTGCGCGCCGCAATTCCCGTCTCCGCCAGCGCCATCGCGGCGAGCCCGGCGGCGACCTCCTCGCCGGACGCCAGCACGCGGTCGCGTTCGCGCGGCGCGGCGTCCGCGAATTCGTCGCACAAATCCGCCAGCCGGTCGGTTTCGTTTCCCATCGCCGAGACGACGACGACGATTTGCTCGCCGTCTTCCGCGAGGCGTTTAATTCCCGCGGCGGCGCGGCGGACGAGCGCCGCCGAACCCACCGAAGTGCCGCCGTATTTGCAGACCAGCATAAGAATGTCATTATACTATTTCGCGCCGCGACGAATGCATCGCGCAAAACGTATTCCGACGCGCGCGCGGCGGTTATTTGTCCGACCACACGGCGAATTCGTTTCCGGACGGTTCGACGAAATGAAACCGCCGCCCGCCGGGAAAGGAGAACGTTTCGCGGACGATTTTGCCGCCGTGCCGCCTGATTTTCTCTTCGGTGGATTCCAAATCGCCGCTGTACAACACCACCAGCATCCCGCCGTTCTTCGCGGCGTTGTTGTCGTCGTCGGCGGGCGGTGCGCGATACATTCCGCCGTCCAGCCCGGCGCCGGAAAAGGCGGCGTAGTCCGCGCCGTAGTCGGTAAAAATCCAGCCGAACGCCGCCCCGAAAAACGCCTTCGTCGCGGCGAAATCGCCGCAGGGAAACTCCACATAATTAATTTTTTCGTGTTCGCGCATGCCGCCTCCGTTTTTGACAGGTTCGAAAAATAATACCATTAAAATTCCGATTCGCATCGGAATGAAAATGTACTTTACTTTCATTCCCACCCCCGTCCCATTCCTGCGAAGGCAGGAATCTCCGCCGTCGCAAAGCGGCGGGTACTTGTACATTTGTACGCCTTCGGCGACAGTTTGCGCCTTCGGCGTATAGATTCCTGCCTTCGCAGGAATGGGACGGGTGGTTAAGGCGAAAAATCAAAGTGAACAAAGAGATTCCGGCTTTCGCCGGAATGGGATTCTTTTTATTCCGCGCCCTTTGCGTCTTCGGCGGCGGGCGGGAGTTGTTAAAACTCCCGCAACCAGAACAGTTTGGCGGCGGATTTCTTTTCCTCCAAACTGCGGTAGAAACCGACGCGCCAGTAGTTTTCCGGCTCGCCGATTCGCGCGTCTATCGCCATTCTCGTTCTGGCGATTTGCGGAGCGGACAGCGGCGATTCAATTCGCAAATGGTACGAATCATCGTGCGACAAAATCTTGTCGGCGAAAACTCCGGCGGCGAAACCCTGCAAACGCGTATTCCGATAAATTTCGGAATTGATTCGTCCGCTGATTCCTTGGGCGTAAAACGACATTCCCCCGGCGAAATCGCGGATCGCCGTCAACTTGTTGTAGTGCAGGGCGGTGCGCCCGCCATTTTGGCGTTTGTAGCCGCTTTCGGCGAACGCGGAAAAACCGGACGGGTTAGGCGATTCGCCGGTCGCCGATTCGTTCGCCTCGCCGAACAAATGGAAACGGTGTTCCAAATGGAAATCGCGCAGTTGCGAATCGTTCGCAGTGAAGAAAAAGTTCTTTAACCGCACCGCGCGTTTTTCGTCCAGCAAACCGCGCAATCCTTCGCGCAAATTGAAGGGAAAAGTCATGCGGCTGTCGCCGAGATTTTGCGTGGGCATCCAATTGTCGTCCAAAAAGAATTCGTCCGCCCCGGCGGTGCAGCCGTTTTCCGTCTCGTCGTTGCCGCCCGCATTGACATTCTCCGCGAGAAACAATTCGCCGTTCTCGTCCGCGTACACGATAAATATATCGTCAAAAGTGGGGGTAAGGACGGGGCTTGACAACGCGACGCGCATCCCCTCCGTCAGCGTCGCGCTACTCCTGCGGGGCAGTCCGTCCGATGTCAAGCCGTCCGAGTTCTGAAACGTTCCCGTGCCTTCAAAGTCGGCGCGAAACCATTGCGCGTTTATGCCATTGAGATCGTACGTTTCGCCGCCGCTGCCCGGCGAAATAATGGCGTGTATGGCGCGAATGCTCAAAGACAAAGCCGCCGTTCCGCTGCTACCTCCCAGCCCCGTAATGCTTCCGCCGGGACGCGCGAATATCCGCCGCTCCAAAGAAGAATCGGCCGCGCACATCGCCCGCAACGCCAA
>JBPCXA010000105.1:0-7738 GCA_051008975.1 Gammaproteobacteria bacterium | reverse complement strand
AAAACCGCCGCAAAGTCGCCCGCCCCGGCGCGACGCCGAGTTCTTCCGCGACATGCCGCGTCAACTCCGGACACGCCCCGCCGCCCAAAAGCAGCAAATCCTCAAAATCGCGCGATTCTTTTCTCATATTAAAAACGCTTTCGCGGCGGCGGAAAGTTCCGCGCCATCGGACGCCGATTCCGTTTTATCGGCGGCGGCGGAAATTGTCGCCCGCGAAAAAATCATTTTACCATCTCCGCCATATCGGCGAGCAATTCCTCGTTATGCGCGAGCGGATATTCCGCCAGCAAATCATAAACGCGTTCCAGATGCGATTCGCCCTCGTCGTTCTTCCATTCCGCCGCCCGCAGATATGCGCCGCGGCGCCCCAGCGGCGCCTTATATCCGATGCAAATGAACGCGTTCGGACGGGACTCGCCACAGAACGTGACTTGCGCGATGACTTCGCCATATCCGTTTTCATGGGCCCATAAACGGGCGAATTCGCCGTCTTTCGTTCCGGCAATTCGGTAATGAAAATAATTGTCCGCATTAATATCGCCCCAATCCTTATCCATCCGCGCGAACGAGGAATATGTGCCGTTTTCGCGCACAAATTCCGGCGCGGGATTCGCGGCATACAGCACCTGATAATAAAACAGATTTATTCTCCCGTCTTGCGGCGGTTCCGGCGTGTCGATATACGCCGCAGTGTACTGCGCCTCGCCCGGCGCGAGGACGGAAAACAATTCGCCGGTGTCGCCGTTGCGTTCGGAAAGCAAATGAAAAGTCCGCCCGTCAAACTGAATCGTCTCCGGCGCATAACTTTTTTCCGCCAGCGCGTACACCGCTCCGCCCGCCGCCAGAACGGCGAAGGCGGCGGCGGCGATAATCTTCGCCGTCAAACCGAATCCCGCAAAAAACGGAACGGGCGAAAATCCGGACAACGCCGCTTTCATTTCACCGCCTCCGCCATATCGGCGAGCAATTCCTCGTTATGCGAAAGCGGATATTCCGCCAGCGCGTTATAAACGCGGTTGATGTGCGTTTCGCCCTCGGCGTCCGTCCATTCTTTCCAATTTGCATATTTGTCGTTGCGTACCCACGGAATATATGCGATGCATATAAACGCGTTTTTGCGGGACCCGCCGCAGCGTTGGCCGTACACGCGCAAATCCGCGCCGTCGACGCCGTATATGGAAAGACGGAAAAAGTCGCCGCCCGTCTTGCGCGTTTGATAATACAAATAGGCGCCCGGAGTGTCATCGCTCCATTCGCCCGAAGTATCGTCGCGCCATTCATGCTTCATTCGCGCGTACGCCGAATACGCGCCGTCTTCGCCCGCGAATTCCGGAGCGGGAGTCGCGTCATAAAACACCTGATAATGAAAAGCATCCATCTTCTCCTGCAACTCCGGAGCGTGTCCATATCCCGCGAAATACCTCGCCGCGCCGCGCCGGTTGTCGTCGGGAAAAAAAACATCGCCGGCACCGTTGCGTTCGGAGTAAAAATAAAAAGTCCGCCCGTCAATTTGAATTGTTTGCGGCGCATAACTTTTTTCCGCCAGCGAAACCGCCGCGCCGGCGACAACGAAAACGGCGGCGAGTATTTTCGCCGTCAAGCCGAATCCCGCCCAAGACGGAAAACACGCAAGCGCCGCCGCCTTCATCCGTAAAACTCCGTACGCGGAGGGGGCGCGAACGCGCGCGCCGCTGGGGAGGCAGGATTCGAACCTGCGGATGGCGGGATCAAAACCCGCTGCCTTACCGCTTGGCTACTCCCCAAAATCATCAACTCGCTTTTCAATTTTCAATTCCCGTCCCGCGCCGCGGCGACCGTCGCCGCCGTCCGTTTCGGCAACGCCCGCCGCGCGTTTTCCGCCGCCGCGCGGTTCGCGAACGCCGCGAAAACGCACGCGCCGCCTCCCGAAAGACGCGCTTCGCCCGCCGTCCGCCGCAACATTCGCGCCGCCGCGGCGATTTTCGGATGCAGGCGAAACACGGCTTGCGCGAGATCGTTAATATTGTCAATCAAAACGCCGTCCATTTTGCGCGTTATGCGCGCCGATGTCAACTTTTCATATTCCGAATACGCCGCGGCGGTGCCGGACATCACCCGCGGGAAGACCAGCAAATAATGCCGATATTTTTGTAAAAACGGGCTTTTCGCCGCCGTCAGTTTCTCCCCCGCGCCGCGCGCGCGCGCCGCCTTTCCGAAGATAAAAAAGGGCGCGTCCGCGCCGAGCCGCGCCGCCAAAGTCATTAAATCGCGTTTGGACAGGCGCGTTTTCCACAGCGTATTTAACGCGCGCAAAACGGCGGCGGCGTCCGAACTGCCGCCGCCCAGTCCGCCGCCGACCGGAATGCGTTTTCGCACCGAAATATCCGCGCCCTGCCGCGCGCCGGTTTCGCTTTTCAACAATCGGGCGGCGCGGACGCATAAATCGTCCGCCACCTGCGGATGCGTCCAGCGGCGGCATATTTGCCCGTCGGCGCGGGCGGAGACGGCGATTTCGTCCCCGAAATCCAGCGGCGTCATTATCGTGTCAATTTCGTGCAGTCCGTCCGCCCGCCGCCCGAAGACGCGCAAATCCAAATTCAACTTCGCCGGCGCGGCGGCGGCGATCATTTCGCCAGCCATTTTGTAATCCACACTTCCGCCTCGGCGTCCGGCAAAAGCGGCGGCGGCGTACGCGGACGCATCCGGATGCGGGACGGGCGTCCGTTTTCGTCTCGTTCCGCATATTCCACCTCCCATTCGTGCTGGTGGATGCGGCCGACGCCGGGCTCGCCCGGCACAAAAATTTCGCGCGCGGAATAGGCGGGGTCGGATTCGCCCGCCAGCCAGTAGCCGATGGAATGCGGCGGCGGCAAGGATTCCAGCCATTCTCGCACATCGGGCGCGGCGTTTTCGGTTTTTGCGTCCCGCCCGCCGACGAGAATCCGCATCCCGTCCGCGTCAATTTCCAGACGCGCCTGCGTAATTCCGAACGGCGTTTTAATGTCCACCGTGTCGCGCGGCAAGCCGCCGTCTTGGAATCGCGTCCAGATCATTTTCGCCCGCCGCGCCGGGGCGGCGGACGAACGCACGGTGGCGACCCCCGCGAATTTGATCTCGCCCGCGTTTTGCGCCGTCCGCGGCGCGCATCCGGCGGCGAAAAGAACGCACAGCAGCGCGCAAAAAACGCGCGGCGGCGCGCTATTCGGCGATCCGCAGACGCCGCAAAGTTTCATTTAACACCCGGTTTTCGGGATCGTTTCGCCGTCCCCGGGCGAACGCCTCCCGCGCCGGGGCGTGTTCGCCGAGACGCCAATGCACCTCGCCGAGATGCGCCGCGATTTCCGCCGAATCGGACTGCGCCGCCGCCCTTTGCAAATACAAAAGCGCCTCGTCGAGACGCCCCTGCCGATAATACACCCATCCCAGACTGTCCAAAATATTCGCCGAACCGGGGCTGATTTCCAGCGCCTTTTTGATGAATTGTTCCGCCTCGTCCAAGCGCAAAGTATGGTCGGCGAGAACATAACCCAGCGCGTTCCAGCCGTCGGCGGCGTCCGGAAATAATTCGGTCATATATTCCAAAAGCGCGACCGCCTCCGGCACGTCGCCGGACTGTTCGGCGAGCAGGGAATGCTCGTACAGCAACTCGCGGTTTTCCGGCGAAACTTCGCGCGCGCGGACGATCCGCGCCAAAGCCGTCTTTGCGCCGTGCAATTCGCGGGTGATTTCCACCGCCGTCGTTTCGCGCATCGCAAACTCGCGGTCGTCGGCGACCGGCGCGGAATCCAGCACCGCCAGCGCCTCCGCCAAACGCCCTTCGTCGCGGGCGATTCGCGCCAATCCCAAATCGGCGTGAAATACCTTGCCGCGCAAACGCTCGTAATGCGGACGGGCGCGGGCGGGCAAATCGGCGCGTTCAAAAAAACGCCCGGCGGCGAGCGCGGCGTCTTCGGTGTTTTCGCCCGGCGCGGTTTTCCATTCGCGCCTCTCGGAGAACAGCGCGAAAGCGTAAATAACTTCCGCCTCGCGACAGACGACTTCCGCGCCCGGACATCCGCGCGCGACATAATCGTCAATCAGCGGCGCGACGACGGCGGGCGCGCCGTCGCGGGCGGAAACGCGAATGCGGACGAAATGCAATTCGGTCAGACGGTCGTCCGCCCCCGCCTGCGACAGTCCGCGCGCGACGGCGATTCCCGCCGTTCCCCATTCGCCGAAACGCGCCGCCAGCCGCGCCTTGAACAAATTCCCGTCCGCCGAATCGTCCAGCAGTTTGCGCGCGAGCGGCAGCGCGTCATTTTTCTTCCCGTCCGACAGCAGGCGGAAGAGTTCCTCGTTCGGCGCGCCTTCCTCCTTCATCGTAAACAACACCGGCGCGGCTTCGCCGCCGCGTCCGAGCGCGAGCAGCAAATGCGCCGCCGCCCGCAACGACGGCGCGCCGCCGCCCAAATCGCGCCAGCGGCGGGCGTATCGCAGCGCGGCGGCGGAATCGCGCGCCGCAATCGCCTCGTGGTACGCTTCGCGCATCAGGTCGGGATCTTCCGCCGCTTCGGCGAGTTCGGCGAATTCCGCCGCCGCGCGCGGATGCGCGTCCGCCTGCGACAGAAACATCGCGCGCATTACGGCGGTAAATCCGTCGTCTTCCGCCGCCGCCGCGGCGCATCCGAAGGCGGCGGCGGCGATAAAAAGCGATACTGCGATTTTGATTTTGTGCATCAACATTCTCCGGCCGGTGGCCAAAGACGGAATTGAACCGCCGACACAAGGATTTTCAGTCCTCTGCTCTACCTAGCTGAGCTATTTGGCCACGAATCATATTATAGCATTTTATCCGTTCGCGGCGGATTTTTACGCCGCCCGCCGTTTGTTAATAAAGGCGCCGGGGCGCGCCGCAATTTTTCCGTCCCGCCCGGCGTCGTTTAATTAAAAAAAGCGCGCCGCGCCGCGAACGCCGCGAATGGTATACTCGCAAAATGACGCCCGTTCTGGCTTTTGACGTATACGGCACCTTGATCGACACTTCCGGAATCGCGCGTTCGCTGTCGGCGCGCGGCATATCGGACGCCGCCGCGTTCGCCGCGCGCTGGCGCGACAAGCAATTGGAATATACCTTCCGCCGCGCGCTGATGCGCCGCTATGCGCCGTTTTCGGAATGCACAAAAACCGCGCTGGATTTTGTCTGCGCCGAGCGGGCGGCGGAATTGTCCGATTCCGACCGCAAAGATTTAATGGCGGAATACGCCGTTTTGCCGGCGTTCGCGGACGCCGCCCCGGCGTTGTCGGTTTTGGCGGAATCGGACGCGCGAATGTTCGCGTTTTCCAACGGCGAAGACGCGGCGGTGCGGCGCGTTCTCAAACACAATCGTCTCGCGGAGTATTTCGCCGACATCGTCAGCGTGGAGGATGCGCGTTCGTTCAAACCCGACCCGCAGGTATACGCGCATTTTTTGCGTCGCGCCGGGGCGGCGGCGGAACATACCTGGCTGGTTTCCGGTAATCCGTTCGACATCATCGGCGCGCGCGAATCGGGATGGAAAACCGCGTGGGTAAACCGCGGCGCGGCGTTGTTCGATCCGTGGCCGCAAAGTTCGCCGTCCGCCGTCGTCGCGTCTTTGGCGGAGTTGCCGCAATTAATTTCCGCCCGGTGACGAAAACTTCGCGGCGGCTGCTCGCCGAAACGGACGCGCTGGCGGCGGCGTGCGGCGCGCTGCGGTTTTCGCCGCCGGCGACGAATGTTTATCATCCCCTGATATACGCGCGCGAACCGCATCGGCGGTATCTGCAAAAATTCGCCGCCGGACGCAAGCGCGTTTTGTTTTTCGGAATGAATCCCGGCCCGTGGGGAATGGCGCAGACCGGAATCCCGTTCGGCGAAGTCGCGGCGGCGCGCGACTGGATGAAAATTTCCGCGCCGGTTTCCGCGCCGCCGCAAATGCATCCGTTGCGTCCGGTTTCGGGTTTTTCGTGCCGCCGTTCCGAGGCGAGCGGACGCCGCCTGTGGGGAATGTTCGCCGCGAAATATCCGCGCGCGGAGGATTTTTTCGCCGCGCATTTCGTCTTAAACTACTGTCCGCTTTTGTTTTTGGCGGCGGGCGAAAAACGCTGCATAAACCTCACGCCGGACAAACTATGCGCCGCCGACCGCGAACCGTTGTTTGCGAGTTGCGACAGTTTTTCGCGCGCGGCGGCGGAAATTTTGCAACCCGAATTTTGCATCGGAATCGGCGGTTTCGCCGAAAGCCGCCTGCGTCTTTTGTTCGGCGATTCAAAAATGCGAATCGGAAAAATCTTGCATCCCAGCCCGGCCAATCCCGCCGCCAACCGCGGCTTCGCCGCCGCCGCCGAAAAACAACTGCGGGAAATCGGCGTTTGGGAATAATCGCGCGCCGAAAAATTTACAAACCGCGGCGAAAGTCCGGCGCGGCCGGATAAATCTTATCCCTTCGTTTCGGCGGCGGTGTCGTGGGTATGCCCGCCGATGTGCGCCAGCAACGCGCCCTCCAACTTGCCGATCGCGGCGGTGTTGGCGGCGGTCGCGGCGCGGATTTCGCGCATATCGGCGCGGACGTCGCGCATATCGGCGTGTATTTCGCCGAGCGCGGCGCGAACGTCGGTGATTTCCGTTCGCCGCACGGCGATAATGCCGACGGCGGCGAGTATGACCGTGGCGATAATGTAAATCGTGTCGGGTGTCATTTCCGCGTCCTCCCATCCCGCGTATCGGCGCGGAGTATTGCAAGTATAACGCTATTTTTGCGCCGTGTCAACATTTATTTGCAAATCGCGGCGAAGTGTGGTATAACGTACACGTATGCCGCAACAGATGAAAACCTGCAAGTTTCGCCTCGTGCCGGGGCGGGGCGAAGCCGAAAAAATGGCGCAGCACGCCGGGGCGTCCCGCGCTGTCTGGAATTGCGGAATCGCGTATATGGAATCCCGCCGCGAGATAGGATTGAAATCCGTCCGCTTTATGACGAAAGGCGACGGGCTGGCGGCGTTTTTTACGCAACTCCGCGAGGACGGGGAATATTCATGGCTGAAAGATTTGTCTTCCGTTTCGGTGCGGCATTCCCTTAAGCGTTTGGACAGCGCGTATCAGGCGGCGTTTAGGCGGCGAAAACAAGGGCTGCCGCCGAACGAATGGGGCTTCCCGAAGTTTCACGGGCGGCGCGACGACGAATCGTTTACGCTTCCGGATGTCGGATCGTTTTCGCTCGGCGAACGCGGGATTCGTATGGCGAAGATTGGCTGGGTGCGGATGCGTCCGAATCGCGGACGCGGCGACTGCGCGGTGGACGGAACGCCGAAAATGGTAATCGTCAAACGCGAGGCGGGGCGGTGGTTCGCCTGCGTGCAGTGCGCGATTGACGCGCCCGCGCCCAAGCCGCATAACGGCGACGCGGTCGGGATTGATATGGGCGTTGCGAAACCGTATACGCTGTCCACGGGCGGCATATTTAATGCGCAGGAAGCGGCGAAGTTAGAGGCGCGTAAAAAGCGTTATCAGCGGATTATGGCGCGGCGTAGCGGGGCGGCTTTGCGCGGCGCCGGCTGGGACGGCAAAAGCGAAACGCGAAAAGCGGCGGAGAGCCGTTTCGGCAAAAAACGCGCGGAAGAGCGGCGCGAATTGCTGGCGAACGGCGAAACAAAAATGCCGCCGAAGTATAGTGGTCGCTACGAAGTGGCGAAACGGCGGGCGGCGAAGGCGTCGCGCGGATTGAAAAATGTCCGCCAGAACTGGCTGCATCAGATGACTTCG
>JBPCXA010000104.1:0-11889 GCA_051008975.1 Gammaproteobacteria bacterium | reverse complement strand
TAACGGCGATGTCCGATTTACTTAAGCGATTGGAAATTATCCGAAACGCCCTGTCGGTCGGCGACGAGGATGTCGCCGTGCTGCAGGCGGAGCGTCTGCCGGAAGCGGCGGCGGAATTGTCGGCGTTACTGGCGGAAAAACAATATGCGGCGGCGACGAAGTGGATCGGCGACTACCGCAAAAACAATTTTCTCCCCGCCGAATATGCCGATCCCGAAACCGCCGCCCTGCGTTTGGAGTTGGAATCTTTGGAAGGCGAGATTACCGCCCTCGCCGCCGAAAAGGCGGAAATGGAGCGGGTCATCGCCGAATTTAACGCCGCCTTTTATGAGGCGGTCGGTCCGATTTTGGAAAAGGTTTTGCAAAAACGGGCGCGCGACGCCGAACGCGCGCAAAGTTCGCAAGACGCCGAAAAAGAATCGCCCGAAATAAAAAAGGCGCGGCGCGATTATGAAGAGTATCGCCGTCAGACGCCGCCGCAAACGCGCGAATTGGACGACGCGCAAAAGGCGGAACTCAAACAACTTTACCAGCGGGCGGCGTTGAAGTGTCATCCGGACAAGTTGCCGGACGACAAGAAAGAAGAGGGCAAGAAAATTTTTCAGGAGTTGGAACCCGCCTACCGCGCAAACGATTTGGAGCGCGTCCGCCAAATTTGGGAGCGGCTGCAGGCGGGCGTTTGGACAGCAAGCTCCGCCGCGCCCGCCGACAAGAATTTGTTGCGCCGCCGAATTGCCGCCGCGCGCGGGACGGTCGCGGAGTTGCGCGCGGAAATCGCCGCGATTCGCGCGGACGAAGTTTGGCGATTGATAGAATCGCTCGGCGGCGAAGACGAAACCGCGTGGGCGGAATACTTCGCCCGCACCCGCAAAGAGTTGGAAAAAGAACTTTTGTAAACGGCGGCGGCGGAGATTCCCGCGTTCGCGGGAATGGACAATTGGAGGAACGGCGAGGATTCCTGCTTTCCGCAGGAATGGTACGTCTCTTTTTTTCGTCGAAAGGATTCCCGCGTTCGCGGGAATGGCGAATTTATGATTACGCCTTTTCGCCGCGCCAGACCGCCCAGAGCATCGCCGACAGCATCAAAACCGCGCCCGGCCACGCCGCCGCCGGAAGCGTTTCGCCGTAAAATCCCGCCGCGAAAACCGCGGCGAAAAGCGGTTCGCAGATAAAAATCAGTCCCGCCCTTCGCGCGGTCGTATATCGCTGAAAATGCGTCTGCACCCAGAACGAAAACACCGTCGCCCCGCCCGCCGTCAGTAGCAGCGCGAAAATTAAGTCGCCGTCCAACTCCCGCGAAAACGTTTCGGTCGCCGCCGACAACGCCGCCGAAGCCGCCGCCACGACGAGAAATTGAATCAACGCCAGTTCGCCGCTGTCGCGCGACGCGTCCATTCGCGCCAGCAGCAAAATATGCATCGCCACGCACAGCGAACACAGCAATGTCAAAAAATCCCCGAAATTAAACGCCCCCGCCTCCGGCGCGGTCAGCAGCCACAATCCGGCGAGCGCCGGCGGCAGCGGCAGCCACCCCCGCCGCCGTCCGCCCGGCGTCAGCAAAAAAACCCAAATCACGTTTAATCCGGTGATAAACGCGCTGTTGGCGGAAGAGGTGAACACCAGCCCCCAAGTTTGCAGCGCGAAAAGCAGAAACAACAGCGCCCCCAGCGCGCCGCCGAAACGCCACGCCCGCAACGGCGGCGGACGGCGGACAAACGGCGTCATAAACGCCGCCGCCAGCGCGAATCGCAGCGCCAGAAAGGCGAATACCGGCGTCCCGGCGACCGCCTCCCGCACCACCGGGAATGTCCATCCCCAGAAAAAAGTCGCCGCGACCAGCATTATTTCGGCGCGACGGCGCGAAATTTTGTTTTTTTCGCCGGATTTGTTCATTTATTTCGCCGGACATGGTATACTACTATGCTTTGTTTATCGCCCCGCGGGGGAACGTCCGAAGGAGGAAGCATAGAAAAATCAAACAATCTGCGCGTCAATCAGAATATCACCTCTGCGGAAGTGCGGCTGATTGGCCCCGACGGCGCGCAAATCGGCGTCGTTCCCCTCGCCGAAGCGCAAAAGCGGGCGCGCGCCCTCAAGCTGGATTTGGTGGAAATTTCGCCGGACGCCCGCCCCTGCGTGTGCAAGTTGCTGGATTACGGCAAGTTTAAGTACCGCGAAAGCAAAAAGCGGCAGGAGGCGAGGTCGCGCCAGAAGCAGGTGGAAGTGAAGGAAATCAAATTCCGTCTGGCGACCGGCGAAGCCGATTATGCGGTCAAACTCCGCAACGCCGTCCGCTTTTTGGAGGGCGGCGACCGCGTTAAGGCGCTCGTCGCCTTCCGCGGACGCGAGATTGTCCGGCAAAATCTCGGACGGCTGCGGCTGGAACGGCTGCGGGAGGATTTGCACGAGCTGGCGGATGTGGAACGCGGGCCGGTGCTGGAAGGCAACCGCCTGCAGATTTTTTTTATGCCCAAGGCCAAAGACGCCAAAAGGAAATGAAATGCCCAAAATGAAGACCAACAAAAGCGTCGCCAAGCGGTTCCGCCGCACCGGAAGCGGCAAAATCGTCCACGCGCGCGCCAATCGGCGGCACATTCTCACGAAGAAGTCGCCCGACCGCAAACGCCGTCTGCGGCGCGATCCCGCCGTCGTCTCCGGCGCGGACGCCAAGCGCGTCCGGCGGATGGCGCCCTATCTTTAATTTTCCCCCCGGAGACCTGCAATGCCCAGAGTTAAACGCGGCGTTACCGCGCACCGCAGACACAAAAAACTGCTCAAACGGGCGGACGGCTTTCGCGGCCGCCGCAACAACGTATATCGCGTCGCCAAACAGGCGGTGATGCGCGCCGACCAGTACGCCTATCGCGACCGGCGGCGGCGCAAGCGCGATTTTCGCGCGCTGTGGATCGCGCGGGTGAACGCCGCCGCCCGTCTGCGCGGAATGACCTATTCCAAGTTTATGGGCGGATTGCGGCGCGCCGGGGTGGAAATCAACCGCAAAATGTTGTCGGATCTCGCCGTTTCCGGCGAAGCCGCCTTCGCCGAATTGACGGCGCTGGCGCAAAAGCATGCCTGATTCTCCGGCCGGCGAAGACGCCGGCGGGGAACGCATCGTCGCGGAAGCCGCCGCCCGTTTCGCGGAGGCGTCCGGCGAACATGCGCTGGACGAAATCAAGGCGTCTTTTCTGAATAAAAAGGGGCGGCTGCAGCCGCTGTTGCGTCGTCTCGGCGAACTTCCCGCCGCCGACCGTCCCGCCGCCGGACGACATCTCAACGAGTTGCGGCGGCGGATAGAAGAATTGTACGAGGACGGACGGCGGCGTTTGCGCGAAGAATCGGTCGCGCGCGCCTTGGCGGAGGGGGTGGACATTTCGCTGCCCGGACGGACGGCGGCGGCGGGCGCGCGTCATCCGGTTTCGCTGGCGATGGAGCGGGCGACGGACATTCTCGCCGGCGTCGGGTTTCGCACCGCCGACGGTCCCGAAATAGAGACCGATTTTTACAACTTTACGGCGTTAAATCATCCGCCCGATCATCCGGCGCGTTCGATGCACGACACTTTTTACACGGCGGACGGGCGGCTTTTGCGCACCCACACTTCGCCGGTGCAAATTCGCCACATGCTTTCGCAAAAGAGTCCGCCGATGCGCGCGGTCGCGCCGGGGCGCGTATATCGCCGCGACCACGACGCGACGCATTCGCCGATGTTTCATCAGATTGAAGGGATTTGGATCGACGATTCGGTGAATTTTGCGAATCTAAAGAGCGTTTTGGGCGCGTTTTTTCGCAGTTTTTTGGACGACGACGACATCGCCGTCCGTTTTCGCCCGTCCTTTTTTCCGTTTACCGAACCGTCCGCCGAGTGCGACATTTTGCGCGGCGGCGAGTGGCTGGAAGTCGCCGGCTGCGGGATGATTCATCCGAAGGTGCTGGCGCACGGCGGCATTGACGGCGCGCGCTGGCGCGGTTTCGCCTTCGGGATGGGCGTGGAGCGTCTGGCGATGCTGCTGTTCGGCGTCCCCGACATTCGGCTGTTGTACGAAAACGACCTGCGTTTTTTGGCGCAGTTCGCCGGCGAATGAATATTTCGCGCCGCTGGCTCGCGGAGTTTTTGCCGCCGTCCGCCCTGCCGGACGACGACGCCCTCGCCGCATTGCTGACCGGGCGGGGGCTGGAAATAGAATCGCGCCGCGTACTCGCCTCGCGCGGTTTGATTGCGGGAAAAATTACAAGCGCGGAGAAACATCCGGACGCCGCCAAATTGCATATTTGCCGGGTGGACATCGGCGGCGGCGCGCCGTCCGTGATCGTTTGCGGCGCGGCAAATGTCGCCGCCGGATTGTCGGTCGTCGTCGCGCCGCCGGGGGCGAATGTCGGCGGACGGACGATGCAAAAACGCGCCTTTCGCGGCGTGGAATCGGCGGGAATGATTTGTTCCGCCGCCGAAATCGGAATCGGCGGCGGCGACGGAGTTATGATTTTGGCGGACGGCGAGGCGAAGCCCGGACAATCGCTGGACGAATATTTGCATTTGCCGGACACGGTGCTGGACGCCGGAATTACGCCGAATCGCGGCGACTGTTTAAGCCATCTCGGAATCGCGCGCGAAATCGCCGCCGCGGCGGGCGAAAGTTTGCCGTCTCCGCCGACGGGCGGCGGCGCGGCTTTGGACGAGATTTTTGCGGTGGAAATCGCGGCGCCGGACGCCTGCCCCTATTACGGATGCGTCGTCGTGCGCGGCGCGGATGTCTCCCGCCCGTCGCCGTGGCCGATGCGCGCGCTTTTGGAGCGGTGCGGCGTCCGTCCGATTTCCGCCGCGGTGGATATTACGAATTATGTGATGCTGGCGACCGGGCAGCCGCTGCACGCCTTTGATTTGGACAAACTCTCCGGCGGTATCCGCGTACGAATGGCGAAGGACGGCGAGGAACTCGTTTTATTAAACGGCGACGCCGTCCGCTGCGAAGCGGATACGCCGCTGATTTGCGACGGGCGCGACCGCGGCGTCGCGATGGCCGGCGTGATGGGCGGAATGGATTCCGCGGTCGGCGCGGCGACCGAAAACATTTTGCTGGAAGGCGCGTTTTTTTCGCCCGCCGCGGTGCGCGGCAAGACCGTCCGCCATCGTCTGACTTCGGAGGCGGCGCATCGTTTTGAGCGCGGCGTGGATCCGCTTTTGCCGCCGCGCGCGCTGTCTTTCGCGGCGAAGTTGCTCGCGGAAATTTGCGGCGGAAAGGCGGGGCCGGTGCATTCCGCGGGCGCGCCGCCGCCGTCCGCGCCGCCGATGCGCGCCGCCGCCGCCGACATTCGCGGGCGCATCGGAATCGCCGAATGGGACGCGGCGGAAATCGCGCGATTGTTAAACGCGGCGGGCGTCCCCGCCGAAGCCGGGCGAGACGAAGAAATTGTCGCGCGTCCGCCGTCGTGGCGCTTTGATTTGGAATCGTCCGCCGATTTGGCGGAGGAGGCGATTCGCGCGCGGGGATACGACGCGCTCCCCGAAATTCCGCCGCCGGGCGGAATCAACATCGCGGCTTGTCCGCCGCTGCCGTTTTCTCCGGCGAATGCGCGGCGGCGGCTGGCGTCTTTGGGATTTTCCGAAGTGATCACCTACGCCTTCGTGCCGCCGCGATGGGAGGAAAAATTGCAAAGCGGCCGCGGCGCGCCGGTCGTTCTCCGAAATCCGATTCACCGCGAAATGTCGGTGATGCGCACGACGCTGCTGGGCGGGCTGATTGACCGCGCGCTGTTTAATTTGAATCACCGGCAAAACCGCATGCGTCTGTTCGAAATCGGACGCTGCTTCGTCGCCGGAAAGGAAGACGCGCCGTGGGACGAAACGCAGCCGCTGTTTGTCGCCGGTCTGGCGGCGGGCGATTCGGTCCCGGCGCAGTGGGGGGAGCGCGCGCGCGAATGCGATTTTTTTGATATGAAGGGCGGCGTGGAAATGTTTTTGCGCCCGGCGGAGGAGGCGATTTTTTGCGACGACGCGCCGCGTCCGGCGTTTTTGCATCCGCGGCAGTCGGCGAATATTGTCGTGACATTCGGCGGCGCGGCGCGGACCGTCGGCGCGGTCGGAATTTTGCATCCGCAGATCGCCGCCGCTTTCGGGTTTCGCCGTCCGCCGCCGGTGTTTGAGATTTGTCTGCGGCATTTGGCGGAGACGCGCCGCGTACCGAAGGCGTCGCCGGTGTCGCGGTTTCCGCCGGCGCGGCGCGACTTGTCGGTGGTGGCGGACGCCCCGGCGCGGGCGGTGCTGGAATGCGTACGCGCCGCCGCGCCGGACGATATGCATTGCGCCGCCGCCTTGTTTGATTTGTACGAAAATGCTAATATCGGGGACGGCAAAAAATGCTACGGCGTCCGCCTTTCTATGCAGGGAATTGACAAAAATCTGACCGAGGACGACATTCGCCGCGTACTGGACGCGACGGTCGCGGCGTTGTCCGCCGCCGGAATGGAGTTGCGGCGATGAGCGGCACAATCACGCGCCGCGAAATCGCGCTGCGGCTGCAGGACGAGGTCGGCTCGCTGTCGGAGGCGCGGCGGTTTACGGACGAGTTTTTCGACGCCCTCGCGTCGGGAATCGCGTCGCACGACAAAATTAAGATTCACAATTTCGGCGTTTTCCGCCGCGTCCGAAAAAAAGCGCGCGCCGGACGCAATCCCAAAACCGGCGAATTCGCGGCGGTTTCGGCGCGGCGGGTGGTGAACTTCGTCGCCGGACGCGCGTTCAAAAATCGGCTGGCGGAATATGACGAAAACTCATGAGGACGGCTATCCGGCGGTGCCGGAGCGGCGTTTGTTTACGATCGGCGAAGCCGCGCGGCTGGCGCGCAGCAGCCCGCACATTTTGCGCTATTGGGAAAAAGAAATTCCGCTCAAAATCGGGCGGCGCAACGGCCGCCGCTATTACAGCCGCGAGCAGGTGCTGGTGTTGCGGCGCGTCAGCCGGATGCTCGCCGGCGGCGTTACTTTGCGCGGCGCCGGACGGCAATTGCGGGAGACGCCGCGCGACGCGCCGGACGAATGGCTGCGGCGCGAATTGGAAAAAGTATTGACTTTCTTATGAACGACATTTATCGGGGCGTGGCGCAGACTGGTAGCGCACCTGCATGGGGTGCAGGGGGTCGGAGGTTCAAATCCTCTCGCCCCGACCATTTCGGGGCGGGACGGCGGATTTTTTCCGCGTACCCGCGTCCGTTTTCGCCGCCCGGCGCGGATTCCGCCGCCGAAGCGGGGAGTTTTGCCGCGTTTTCGCGGCTTTGTCGACGGTGAATATTCTCGCAACCAACGACGACGGTTTTGACGCGCCGGGATTCCGCGCCCTGCTCGCCGCGATGGACGGTCTCGGCGAAATAATGAGCGTCGCGCCGGAAAAAAATCACAGCGGCGCGTCTTCGTCGCTGACTTTGGGGCGCGACATCGGCGTGCGGCAGTACGCGCCCGGACATTATCGCGTTTGCGGAACGCCCGTGGACTGCGTGCATCTCGCGCTCACCGGCGATTTTTTGCCCGCCCCCCCCGATTTGATTGTTTCCGGCGTCAACGACGGCGCGAATATGGGGGACGACACGATATATTCCGGCACCGTCGCCGCGGTGATTGAGGGGCATTTATTCGGCGTTCCCGGCTTCGCCTTTTCCATGGCCGGCAAATCCGGCCGCCATTTCGCGGACGGCGGCGCGGTCGCCCGTTATGTCGTTTCGCGTTTTTGCGACCGCCCGTTCGCCGGATTGCCGCTGTTAAATATCAACATTCCCGACGCGACGGCGGACGATCCCGCCGACATCGTCGCCACGCGTCTGGGGCGGCGACATCGGGCGCAGGCGGCGATTCGCCGGGGCGGCGACGAAAACGGCGGGCATGTTTTCGTCATCGGGGAGGCCGGCGCAGCGCGCGACGACGCCCCCGGCACCGATTTTCACGCGGTGGAACAAGGGCGGATTTCGGCGTCGCCGCTGATGATTGACTTGACCGACACGCCGGAAATCAGCCGATTGCTGGAATGGCTGGCGCATTAAATTCGCCGCCGTGGCGCGGGAAAATTCGCGACCGGCGTCTGCGCGACGCCTTTCGGCGGGTGGATCGGACGCAATTTTTGGATATTTCGCTGCGACCGCGCGCCGACGACGACTGCGCCCTGCCGATCGGCCACGGGCAGACGACCTCGCAGCCGCAGGTGATTATGCAAATGCTGGAAATGATGCTCGCCGCCGCCGACAAAACTCCCGAAATCGTTTTAGAAATCGGCGCCGGCTGCGGCTATCAGACCGCGATTTTGGCGGCGCTGTGCCGCGAAGTCGTGGCGATGGAGCGAATCGGCGCGCTGGCGAAACAGACGTCCGCCCGTTTGCGCGCGATGGGCTACAATAATGTTCATGTCATTCACGGAGACGGACTCGGCGGACACGCGGCGGCGGCGCCGTTTGACGGCGTTATCGTTTGCGCCGAATATGCCGCCGCCCCGGAAAATTTACTCGCGCAACTCGCGCCGGCGGGGCGGCTGGTGATGCCGCTATCGTCCGGGTTCGGAAACGGTTGCCGTCTCGTCGCCTTCGACGCCGGAGGGCGAATCGCGGCGCGGCGGGGCGCGGTTCGTTTCGTACCGATGTTGGAGGGAACAAGTTGAAATATTTCCGATTTTTTTGTTGCGGCGCGCTGTTGTTTTTGGGCGGCTGCGCGACGGTGCCGCCGGCGCCGGTGTACGAGGCGGCGCGAGATTTGCCGGTGGAGGAAAAACCGGAACCGCGGGTGCGCCGTCCGCAGTCGCACACCATCCGCGCGGGCGAGACGCTGGCGGAAATCGCGCTGGAATACGGGCTGGATCACCGCGAACTCGCGCTGTGGAACGGCATCGCGGATCCGGATGTGATTTATACCGGCGACGTCATCCGCCTGTCGCCTTCCGAAGCATTGCCGACGGCTTCCGCCGTGCCGCCGCAAAAACCGGCGTCCCTCAGTCCCGCGAGTTCCGCGCGCATCGCCAAGCCCGGCGCGACCGCGCCGCAACTCGCGCCCGCGCCCGCGCCCGCGCCGGAAACCGCCGCGACCGCCGCCGAAACAATCGCGCCGACGATCGCCCCCGCGTCTTCCGGCGGCGAAACGCAAACCGTCGCGCGCGGCAACGCGCCGATTAAGGACGGCCCCGTCGCGGCGAAATATGCATACAACGCGAAAACGCTCCGCAAACTCCGCGCCGAACACGCCGCCGGAAGCGCCCCGTCCGTCGCCGCGCCGCAAACCGCCGCCGCCGCGCCTTCCCCTTCCGCCGCCGCGCCGCAACAGGTGCGCCGACGGTTTGACGTGGATTGGAGTTGGCCGACGAACGGCAAGGTCGCCGGCAAATTCAGCGAGGCGTCCAAGGGCATAGACATCGCCGGGGCGAAGGGCGCGCCGGTATACGCCGCCGCCGCCGGAAAAGTTGTGTATACGGGCAGCGGCGTAAAAAGTTACGGGCGTCTGGTGATTCTCAAACACGGCAACGATTATTTGAGCGCCTACGCCCACAACGACAAAATTCTGGCGAAAGAGGGGCAAAAGGTCGCGCGCGGCGAGCAAATTGCCACCATCGGCGACAGCGGCGCGGCGAAAGTGATGCTGCATTTGGAAATCCGCAAATCCGGCAAACCTTTCGACCCGCTGCAGGTGCTTCCCCCGAAACCGTAAAATCGCCCGCCGCCCTTTTTTTCTTACCTCGCCCCCCGACTCCGCCATTCCGGCGAAAATGGATTCCGGCTTTCGCCGGAATGACGTATTTTAATTAAGAAATTAAAAGCACCGCCATTCCGGCGAAAGCCGGAATCTCATTCCTGCGTAGCAGAAATCTCCCGCCTTAAAACCGCCGCACCGCCGACAAATTGAATCGGGCGTTGTCGCCGAACTCTTCCGGACGCCGCCAATTAAATCCGGCGGACGGCGAAATCGTCCAACGATTGTAGCGGAGGATTCCTTCCAAATTCAGCGTATTCGCCGTCTCAAACTCCTCGTCCGCAAAATGCGAATGCAAACGGTACGTCGGTGATACTTTCCAAATGCCGCTTTCCCAATCCGCAGACAGCGAAAAGCGATAATCGGCGGTTTCGCCCTGCACGGTTTCGGAAAACGCGGCGGTCCAAAAATCGGCGGAGTATTCGCCACCGGATTCGTAGCGCAAATCGCCGAAATCGCCATCGGAATTCGCCTGTCCAACGGCGTAATACGAATGAAAATTTTCTTGGCGAAAATCCAGCCGCCCGCCGACATTTGCGGAATATCCGTTTTCGGTTATGGAATATCCGTAATCGGGCGAAAAGGTGAACGCCAGCAGATTTCCGTCCCACAAAAAGTAGGAGGCGAGTCCGACCGCAAGCATTCCCGCCCCGATATACGCCGCCGTTTCCGCTCCGTCATCGCGTTCGGCGACAACAACGCCGCCGCCGCCCGTTGTCGGAGTCGGTTGCGTCACGGGCGAAGTTGACGGCATAACGCATGCATTGTTTTGCACAATTTCCCCGGCGGAACATTCGCAAACGCCGTCAACAACCGTCTGCCCGGCAATGCTGCAGACGACCTGAGTCATCTCGCACATATTCGTACCGGTATTCACGCCTTCTCCGGCGGGACATTCGCACACTCCGTCGTTGGAAACCTGCCCGGCGACCATCGCATTGCACGACGCATCATCCAGCACGCACATATCTCCGGCGTTGTTTTCCATTTCCCCGGCGGGACATTCGCAGACGCCGTTGTTCACTTCCTGCCCGCCGACGCCGGTCATGGCGAGGCAGTCCGAATCCTGCAGCGGGCGACAACTGTCCGTTCCTGAATCAAAAATCGGTTGCGTCGGATCTTCGGCAAGGCATCCGGCGTCATTCGCCGGCGCACAGGCGTTGTTGGGAATGTCATGCATCTGGTCCCCCGTGCAGGTCGGGGCTTCCCGGGTGCAGTCATTCTGCGTAGTCGGATGTTGCGAACCGTCTCCGCAGATATGGTCTCCTCCTGTCACCGGAGATGGAATGATAAATCTGCATGTCGCCTCGGCGGTGCCGCCCCTGATACAACTCTGTATAGCCGCCTCGGTTGCATCACTCACATTACTGCCTACTCCATCAATACTTCCGGCACCCGCACCCAAATATACTTGATCCACGAAGACCGTGGAATAGGAAGGAGCATCGCAATAACTCTCGCCGCCGTCAATGCACGCCTGCCGCACCGCCGCCTCCGCCAGTTCTTGCGTAGGGTAATTAGTGGAACTATAAGAAACGCCACCGCTGTCTCTAATGACGGCGCCCCAAGCGGCGGCATTTTCCACCGCGAACAAAACGACAAAAATGCCGCTGAAAATCGCCGCCCAAAACGGCGTATATTTATTCTGCCCCCCCCCCCCCCTTAAGAACAGGCGTTAAAAACGCGCCCAGCGCGCCATAAACCGCCGATTTTACGGCGCAAAACAAAAAATTGATCTTTTCCATTCCCAACTCCCTTTCGTGGATAAAATGCCTCGCATTCGCCGCTCCCCGACGAACGCTCCTGTCCACGAGTATAACACGGAATTTCCAAAAAGTACCACTTTTTTTCACTTTTTTTCGCCCCGCCGCCCGGATTTCGCCGCCGCCCGCCGAATTTCCGCTCCGCTCCGCAATTTTCGCCGTCCGCCGCTGAATTCCCGCTCCGCCCCCGCAATTTTCGCCCTCCGCCACCGAATTCCGCCTCTCCCTCCGTCCCATTCCTGCGAAGGCAGGAATCTCCGCCGCCGCAAAGCGGCGGGTAATTGTACGTTTGTACGCCTTCGGCGACAATTTGCGCCTTTCGGCGCGGAGATTCCTGCCTTCGCAGGAATGGGATTAAAGAGATTCCGGCTTTCGCCGGAATGGCGGTTTTTTTGTTTTTGCGGACAATACCGAA
>JBPCXA010000103.1:0-27779 GCA_051008975.1 Gammaproteobacteria bacterium | reverse complement strand
GGATCGCGGACAATACTTCTATTTGCGTCGTGACATCCAGCGCGGTCGTCGGTTCGTCAAAGACGATCAAATCGGGGCGGCAGGTCATCGCCATCGCGGTCATCGCGCGCTGCAGCTGCCCGCCCGAAACCTGATGCGGATAGCGGAATCCGATTTCTTCCGGCGACGGCAGACGCAGTTTGCGATAGAGTAAGATCGCGTCCTTTTCCGCTTCGGCGCGGTTTTTAATATTAAACAGTACCGCGGTTTCGCAGCATTGGCGAATTAATCGGTGCGCCGGATTAAACGACGCCGCAGCGGATTGCGCGATATAGGCGATGCGCGCGCCGCGCAGTTTGCGGCATTCTTCTTCGCCGCATCGCGCCAGATCCGTCCCGTCAAAAAAGATTTCGCCGCCACAAATGCGGCAGCCGTCGCGGGTGTAGCCCATCGCCGCGAGACCCAGCGTGGATTTGCCCGCGCCGGATTCGCCGATAAGTCCCAGCACTTCGCCGCGCCGCAGCGTCAAACTTACGCCGCGCACGATCGGAATTCGCCCGCCGCCGGAATCGCCGCCGTCAATCTGCACGTCGCGCATTTGCAAAAGCGGCGCGTCCGCCTCTTCGGGTTTTTGTTTTGAGGGGGGGGGGGGGGAATACGTTTTTTGCGTTTCGGCGGCGGCGGGATCGGTCATTTTTTCAATCCGCTCGCCAGATGCAAAAGCCAGTCCACGACGAAATTAACCGCGACCGTCAAAAGGGCGATGGCGCCGGCCGGCAGCAGCGGCGTAATGTCGCCGAAAGTAATCAGAGTCGCGTTTTCGCGCACCATTCCGCCCCAATCGGCGATCGGCGGCTGCAATCCCAGCCCCAAAAACGACAGCGCGCTGATAAACAAAAAGATGAACACGAAACGCAATCCGAACTCCGCCACCAGCGGCGGGGCGGCGTTGGGAAGAATTTCGCGCGCCGTAATCCACAAAAGACTTTCGCCGCGCACTTTCGCCGCCTCCACATATTCCATCACCGCGATGTCCATCGTCACCGCGCGGGCGATGCGGAAAACCGGAAACGCCTGTATTGCGGCGATGACGAGAATCAGCGGCGCGACGCCGGTGCCGAAAATCGTCAGCATCAGCAGCGCGAAAATCAGCGGCGGAATCGCCATCCCCATATCCACGAAGCGGCTTAAAATTTGATCCGTCCAGCCGCCGCGCGCCGCGGCGAAAAGTCCGCCCGCCACGCCGGCGGAAAACGCCAGCGCGGTCGTGATAAAGGCGATGCCGACCGTGTTGCGCGCGCCGAAAATTAATCGCGTCAGCATGTCGCGCCCCAAATTGTCGGTGCCGAAAAGAAACTCGCCGCCCCACGGTTCAAATTCCGCGCCGACAATTTCCGTCTCCGAAAACGGCGCCAGCATCGGCGCGAACAACGCCGCAAACAAATACACCGAAACGACCGCCAGCCCGAACTTCGCGTTCGGCGGCGAACGAAGAACAATCCGCGCGGCGTCGTTCATCGGGGATGCAAAAGACGCGGATTGCTCAAAATGGCGATAATGTCCGCGGTCAAATTCAAAAGAATATACACCGAGGCGAAAATTAAACTCGTCGCCTGCACCACCGGAATGTCGCGCTTGGAAACGGAATCCACCATCAACTGCCCGAGTCCGGGATAGACGAAAACCACCTCCACCACGACGACGCCGACCACGAGATAGGCGAGATTGACCGCGATGACATTGACAATCGGCGCCATCGCGTTCGGCAGTGCATGAAAAATAATGACGCGCGCCGCCGGCAGCCCCTTCAAACGCGCCATTTCAATGTACGGGGACGCCAGCAAATTGATGATCGCCGCCCGCGTCATCCGCATCATGTGGGCGACGACGACCAGCGTCAATGTTATCGCCGGCAAAAAAGTTTTTTGCATCTTTTCGCCGAAACCGGAATCCGGCGTGATGTTGGACAAACTCGGAAACCACGGCAAACTCACCGAAAACGCCAACACCAAAATATAGGCGACAAAAAATTCGGGCAAGGAAATCGCCGACAGCGCGCCGACATTCGCCGCGCGGTCAAAAAAAGTATTGCGATACAACGCCGCCGCAATTCCCAAAGCCAGCGCCAGCGGCACGGCGATCAATACGGCGTACGCCGCGAGAAATAACGTGTTGCCGAGACGCCCGGCGACGAGTTCGGAAACCTCCCGCCCGTTGGCGAGCGAATTGCCGAAATCGCCGGACAACACCCCCGTCGCCCAGTCGGCGAATCGTTCCAGCGGCGGCTTGTCCAGTCCCAGTTCCCGGCGGAAGGCGGCGACCGTCTCCGGCGTGGCGCTTTGCCCTAAAACCGCCTGCGCCAGATCGCCGGGCAGCAATTCCACCACCGAAAAAATAAACACGGCGATAACCGCCAGCGTGAGAAATCCCAAACACAGCCGCCCGCCGATCATCAGCAAAACGGCGTTCATCGCGCGCGCGCCGGATGCAAAATAACGAAACGATATTTCAACGGTTAATCTTCGGCGGAATTGCAGACGGCGGAATTGGCCCGCGCCGGACGCCCGTCCGCCGCTTCGGCGATGCGCGGATATGTCGCCAGCGCATTGCCGGCGAACACTTCGTCGCGCCAGCCGTCCGGAATTTGCAGCATTGAAATTTCGTCCTGATCCCAGTGCGGATAATCGGAGGCGAACATCAGCGTGCGCCGCCCCTCCATTCCCTCCAAACACGACCACAACAATTTAATGTCGGGCGGCGATTCCAGCGGCTGCGTCGTAAAACGGACATGCTCCGCGAAATATTGCGAGGGAGGGCGGCGCACCCACGGCGTTTCTTTGCGCAGCGCACGCCAGTTCGCGTCCAGCCGCCACAGCACCGGCGCGACCCACGCGACTCCGCATTCTATGACGACGAATTTTAATCCCGGAAACTTCTCAAAAACGCCGTTTATAATCATGCTCAGCAAATGCGTCTGCGCCGGCTGGCACTGCAAAGTATGATGTTCAATAAAATAACGCGGCGCGCCGTTGGCGTGCGGGGAGACATTAATGCCGCCGTTGCCGCCGACATGAATCGCAAAGGGAATATCGCGGTCCGCGCAGGCGGCGTATATCGGATGATAAAACGGATCGCCGTAGGGCAGCGTCGAACAACTGGAAGCGAGCGCCTGCACCATCCGCGGATTTTTTCCGGCGCGCCGAATTTCGCGCGCCGCCGCTTCCGGCGCCTGCGGCGCGACGATGACGGAACCGAACAGCCGCCGGTCGCGCGCCAGCCATTGTTCCGCCATCCATTCGTTGTACGCCGACGCCAGCGCCTGCGCGTAATCCCCGTTGCCGAGGGTGGAAACTTCCAGCGGTTCGTCTCCGGTCAGCACGGCGGCGGAAATGTCGTTCGGATCCAGATGGCGGTCGCGCATCAGCGTGTAATTCTCGTCCTCGCTTTGCGGATTAATATCCGAACGCTTGAAATCTTCGGGGTGAAACCACGCGCGGTGTCCGTGCGGAAACGCGCCGCGCGGTCCGGCGCGCTCGCCGCGGTCAAAATAGTCGCGCCACCAGCCGCTTAAATACGGGCGCAGAACTTCGGCGGAGTTCCAAAAATTGTGGCAGTCGCAATCAACAATCATGCGCGACGCCCCGCCGCGGATAAAACGCCGCCCGCCGCGGACGCCGAAAAACGGCGGCGCCCGCGCGCAATAAAACCGCGCGGCGGCGCGGCGGCGGGATCACCCTTCAAACCACCAGCGTTCCGTGGATTTGAATCCGTCCGCCTCCCAATTGATGGCGATGTTGCCGTCATTTTTCACCTTTTTGTTGTTGGCGTCCAGATAGTTGGCGTACATCATGTTCGGAACGCCGCCCTCGTCGCGGACGATGCTTTGCATTTCCACATACATGTCGCGCCGTTTCGTCTCGTTCAATTCGGCGCGCGCGGCGACGAGCAGTTCGTTAAACCGCTTGTGCGACCAATAGGAATCGTTCCACGCCGCGCCGTCGGAATAGGCGACCGAAAACATTAAATCTTCGGTCGGACGCCCGCCCCAAAAACACATGCTCCAATCTTTTTTCAGCCAGACATGCGACCAGTAGCCGTCTTTCGGCTCGTTCACGGTCTCTATGTTGATGCCGCACTTTTTCGCGCTTTCCGACCACAGAGTGGCGGCGTCCACCGCGCCCTCGTAGGCGGCGTCCGAGGTGCTGAGTTTCACCGAAAGCGAATCCAGCCCCGCCTGTTTCAGATGATACTTCGCGCGATCGGGATCATATTTGCGCTGTTCCAGTTCCGCCGCATAATAGCGGTTGGCGGGCGCGATCGGATGGTCGTTGCCGGGCAGTCCGTGTCCGCGCAGAACTTTTTGCACGAGTTCTTCGCGGTCTACCGCGTATTTCAACGCCAGACGAACGTTGTTGTCGTCAAACGGCGCGTTCGTCGTGATCATCGGCGCGGTGTAATGCTGGGTGCCGGTCGTTTCGGTGATGTACAGATCCGGATTGCGCTTCAACAAGTGCAGCGTTTTGCGGTCGCAGCGGTTCATCGCGTCAATTTCGCCGGTGGTCAGCGCGTTGGTGCGCGCCGCGACATCGGCGATTCCGAGCCAGCGGATTTCGTCAAAATGGGCGCGCCCCTCCTTCCAATAGTTTTTGTATCGGACGGCGTGCGCGCGGACGCCGGGCTCGTAATCTTTCAGCACATAGCCGCCGCTGCCGATTCCCGATTGCCAGTCCATTGTCCCGTCGTCGTTGGCGGGGCAGATCGGAATATGATAATCGCTCATCAAAAACGGAAAATCGGCGTTGCCCGCGTCCAGGGTAAATACGACATCGTCGCCGTCAATGGAAATATCCATTGTGCTTTCAAAATACGGCTTGGACGCCGATTTGCTGTCGTCGCCGCGATGGTGGTTCATGGACGCGACGACATCTTTCGGCGTCACCGTCCGCCCGTTGTGAAACTCCGCGCCGCGGCGGATTTTGAAGCGCCATACCTTGGCGGCGGCGTCCGATTCCCAGCTTTCGGCGATTTGCGGGACGACTTCGTTTTTGTGGTTGATTTCGGTCAGTTCTCCGCGCACCGTGGAGCCGACCGACTGCATAAAGAAATCGGTGATATTGCCCGGATCCAGCGTGTCGGTCGTGGCGCCGCCGCCGATGCCGTAGCGGAAAACGCCGCCTTTTTGCGGCGTCTGCGCCAGCGCGGACTGCGAAAATATCGTTCCCGCCGCCGGGGCGGCGATGCCGAGCAGGGCGGCGCGGCGAAGGAATTCGCGGCGCGACACCCGCCCGCCGATTTGGGCGGCGACAAATTTTTGGATTTCGGTCTTGTGCATTTTTATTCTCCTTTTTGATGAACTATGCTTGCGGATTATACATCGTTTTTCGGCGGGAGAGTACGTATTTTGCAGAAATTTCGCGGGGATTTTGCCAAACGGCGGCGCGAATTCATAAATTTGCGCAAGACGGCGCAAATTTGCGCGGGGCGGCGGGTCAGGGGGCGCGATTTTCTGAGTCCGCCAGTACTTCCGCCCAGTGGCGGAGGCGGATATTTTTGCCGAGACGCCGCAACCGCCCTTCCAAATGCAGAATGCAGCCGAGATCGCCCAACAGGACAGTGTCGGCGGCGGCGGCGATGTTTTCGCATTTGCGGTCGGCGAGGGCGACCGACAGCGCGCCGAATTTCACCGAAAATGCGCCGCCGAAGCCGCAGCATTCCTCGCAATCGCGCATTTCCACGATTTCCACCCCGGCGCGGGCGAGCAAACTGCGCGGACCTTGTTTAATGCCGAGTTCGCGTAATCCGGCGCAACAATCGTGATAGGTGGCGCGCACGGAAAGATCGCGGCGGAGCGGGGGAATATAGTTCATTTGCAGCAAAAATTCGCTCAATTCCACACATTTGTCGGCAAAATCGCGCATTTTTTTGTTGTCTTCGCCGCACATTTCGCGCCAATGGACGCGAAACAGTCCGCAGCAGGAGGCGGACGGAAATACCACTTTGTCGCACCCGACGAATAAATCGGCGCATTTTTCCGCCAATATCGCGGCGTCGGCGAAGTTGCCGCCGTTGAACGCGATTTGTCCGCAGCAGGTCTGTCGCGGCGGATAAAACGGCGTCGCCCCCGCCTCGCGAATCAGTTGCGCGGCGGCGGCGGCGAGTTGCGGACGAAAAATATCCGCCAGACAAGTGGCAAAAAGTCCCGCTTTTAATGTCATCGCTTCCCTCAATTCGGAGTCCCCGCGAATCCCCGCGGACGGCGGATAATACGGCATTTTCGCTCCGAATTCCAAAAATCGCCGGCGCGAAGGCGGTTTTTTCCGAAAACGGACGCCGGAAAGCCGCCGGATTTTTTCGCCGCCCGCCGCATAAAAATTTTTATTTTTGCGGCAAATTTGGTAGAATACGGTTAACTGAAAGGAGCATTTCAATGTCAACAACCGAAGAATCGCTTGAAACCCGCCTCAAAAAAATCGTGTCCGAAGAGCTGGGCGTGGAGGAATCCAAAGTCACCATGGAGTCAAAATTTATTGACGACCTGGGCGCGGATTCGCTGGACACCGTGGAGCTGATTATGAATCTGGAAGAGGAATTTAAGTGCGAAATTCCCGATGAGGAGGCGGAAAAAATCGTCAGCGTCGGCGATGCGTTGCGCTACATAGAAAACCTCAAGACGGAATAATCGTGGCGGGGCGCAAAGTTGCCGTCACCGGCTTGGGCGCCTTGTCTCCGGTCGGCAACACGGCGGCGGAATCGTGGCGCGCCGTGACGGCGGGCGAATCGGGAATCCGCGCGCTCGCGCGCTTCGACGCCTCGCCGTTTTCCGTCCGCATCGCCGGCGAGGTGCGCGATTTTAATATCGGCGACTATCTCCCCGAAAAGCGCGCGCGCCACATGGATTTGTTCATCCACTACGGCGTCGCCGCCGGAATGCAGGCCGTGGCGGACGCCGGGCTGACCGATTCCGAATCCGATTGCGAGCGTATCGGCGTCGCCGTCGGTTCCGGCATCGGCGGACTGCGGATGATCGAACAGGTGCAGGATTTGTACCGCCGGGGCGGCGCGCGGCGGATTTCGCCGTTTTTCGTTCCGGCGACAATTATCAATATGATATCCGGCCATCTTTCCATTCAATATAATTTTTTGGGGCCGAACATTTCGATGGTTTCGGCCTGCACCACCGGCGCGCACAACATCGGCGACGCCTATCGGATGATTTGCTACGGCGACGCGGATGTGATGATTTGCGGCGGCGCGGAGGCGGCGATTACGCCGCTGGGATTGGGCAGTTTCGCCTCGGCGCGGGCGCTCGCCGCCGGCTATGCCGACGAACCGTCGCGGGCGTCCCGCCCCTTCGATTCGCGGCGATGCGGCTTCGTTTTGGGGGAGGGCGCCGGCGTACTGGTGCTGGAAGAATACGAACGGGCGCGGGCGCGCGGGGCGAATATCTACGCGATGATGCGCGGCTACGGAATGAGCGCGGACGGGCATCACATGACCGCGCCGTTGGAGGACGGCGGCGGGGCGGCGCGTTCGATGCGGAACGCGATGAAAGACGCGGGCGTCCGCGCGGACGAGGTGGGATATATCAACGCGCACGGCACTTCCACGCCGCTGGGCGACATCGCCGAGACCTGCGCGATTCGGCTGGCTTTGGGCGAATCGGCGGCGGACGCGATGATTAGTTCCACGAAATCCATGACCGGACATTTGCTCGGCGCGGCGGGCGGCATCGAGGCGGTGTTTTCGGTGCTGGCGTTGCGCGATCAAATTGTTCCGCCGACGATTAATTTGGAGTTTCCCGATCCGTGTTGCGATTTGGATTATGTGCCGGGCGCGGCGCGGCGGGCGCGGTTTCAGACGGCGCTCAGCAATTCGTTCGGATTCGGCGGCACGAACGCGACTTTGGTTTTCGGAACGGCATAACCCGCGGCACTATGCGCCTGACCGCGATTTCTTTGAGCGGATTCAAATCCTTTTGCGACCGCGCGACGGTGGCGGTGCGCGAGGGATTGACCGGCGTCGTCGGTCCGAACGGCTGCGGCAAATCCAACATTGTGGACGCGCTGCGCTGGTGTTTGGGCGAATCGCGCGCCGCCCAGTTGCGCGGTGGGGCGCTGCAGGATGTGCTGTTTAACGGCAGCGGCGGGCGTCCGCCGGGTGACTGGTGTATGGTGGAGACGCGCTTCGCCGCCGATAAAAACGACGATTTGGGAATGTGGAGCGGCTGCGCCGAAATCGCCGTCAAACGCGAACTCGGGCGGGACGGGCAGTCGTACTTTTATATCAACGGGCGGACGGTGCGGCGGCGTGATGTAGTGTCGTTATTTCACGGCACCGGCGTATCGCCGCGTTCGTATGCGGTCGTGGAACAGGGGATGGTCGGCGCGATCGCCGAGGCCTCCGCCGAAGAGTTGCGGCGGTTTTTGGAGGAGACGGCGGGCGTGTCGCATTACAAAGACCGCCGCCGCGACGCCGAGCGGCGGCTGGCGAGTTGCCGCGCGAATTTGGAGCAGACCGCGCAACTGATGGAAGACGCCCGCCGCCGACAGGAATCGCTGAAACGGCAGGCGCGGGCGGCGCGGCGGTACCGCGAATTGAGCGATTCCATCAACGATCTGGAGGTGCTGTTGATTTTGCAAAACCGCGAAATCGCCGAAAACAAACTTGCGGAAAAGAACGATGAAATTTCCGTATTAGACGGAAAAATCGGCGAATTACAGACGCAGTGCGATTCGCTGCGCGACGCGACCGAAGAGGCGCGGACGCGGCGCGAGGAATGGCGGCAAAAAATGCAGACGCACGAAACGCATCTCGCCCGCGCGACGGACGCCGCCCGGCGAATCCGCGAAGATTACGAACAGGCGGAGCAAAAACGCGCCCGCCTGCGCGAACGGACGGACGCCGAAAAAACCGAATACGCCGAAGCCGAAGAGTCCGCGAAACAATGCGCCGCGGAATTGCAGACGACGAACGACGAATTGCACGCCGCCGGCGGCGGGTTGGAGAAATGCGCCGCCGAATTCGCGCGCAAATCCGAAGAACTGGCGCGGTGTCAAGAATCCCTCCGCGCCGCCGAGGGCGAAAAGGAAACCGCGAATCGCCGTCTGCAGGAAATAGAACAGCGGCGGGCGACAATTCAAATTGAAACGCAAATGGCGGAGGAAAGACGCGCCGCGATTCAATCGCGTCTGGACAAATTGCGCGAAGCGACGGCGAAGAAAGACGCGGATTCGCCGCCGCCGTCCGCCGCCGACGCGGAAAAACAAGTCGCGCGGCGGGAGGAGGAATTGCGCGCCGCCGAAGCCGTCTGCAAACAGGCGGAGACGGAGGCGGAAAAAGCGCGGGCGGCGTTGCGCGAGAGCGAAAACGCGCATATCGCCGCCGCCGCCGAACGGGACGCGCTGCATTCCATGGCGGCGAAACATGAATGGAAAAGCCGCGACATTCCGCCGCGCCTGTCCGAAATGTTGCGCGCCGAAGCCGGGGAATGGTCGCGCGCCTTGGACGCCGCCCTTGGGCGTTTCGCGGACGGTTATGCCGTGCCGTCTCTGGACGATTTTTTGCGCGACAACGGTTTGCCGCCCGCCGGGGCGGGAATTGTGGAAATGCGCGCCGCCGCCGAAAATTTCGCGCCGCCGCAAAATCGGACGCCGCTGCTGTCGTTTGTCAAGGCGCCGCGGGCGGCGGCGGCGTTTTTGGCGGCGCGGCTGCGCGGCGTCTATGCCGCCGAAGACGCGGAAACGGCGCGCAAAACGCGCGGCGATTTGGCGGAAGGCGAAATGTCGGTCACCCGCGAGGGCGCGGTGTTTATGAAAAACGCGGTGTTCGTCGCCGGCGAAGTGCGCGGCGGTTTCGATTGGCAAAGGCGGCTGTCGGCCCTGGAAGAATCCCTCGCCGGGTATGCGGAAAATTTACGGAACGCGCAACGGCGGACGGACGAAAATTTGCAGACACGGATGCAGTCCGAAATTGCGCGCGTCGACGCGGCGGCGGCTTTGACCGCTGCGCGCGCGGAACTTTCCGAACGCCGAATCGCGTTCGGGCAGTGGGAGGAACGACGGCGCGCCGCCGAATCCCGCCGCGAAGAAATGCGCGGCGAAACCGAAATCGCGGCGGCGGAACTGCGGCGTTTGGAGAAAGAAAACGCCCGCCGCGCCGGGGCGGACGATTTGCAGACCGATTACGACGAAGCGGCGGCGGCGGCGGAATCGGCGAAATCGTCCGCCGCGGAGGCGGCGCGGACGCTGGAATTGCGGCGCGGCGAGTGCGGACAGTCCGAAATGACGCTGCGCGAATTGCGGCTGCGGCGCGAAAATCTCGGACGGCAAAAAGAATCTTTGGCGGCGCGCGCGGCGGAATTGGCGCGCCGCCAAAAAACGCTATCCGTGCGCATCGCGCAGGGCGCGGCGGAAATCGCGCAGTTCGCCGAATCCGCCTTGGACGACGCGATGGCGCGGCATGCCGCCGACATTAAAGCGGCGGAAAAAATGCTGCAAAAAACAGCCGCCGAAGAATCGGAATGGGCGCGAAAAATTTCCGCCGCGGACGGCGAACGCGAATCGCGTTTGCGAGAATTGCAGTCGGCGCGCGAAAAAAATACCGCGCTGCAGGTGGAAAAACGCGAGTTGTCCTTGTCGCTGGAAGGGCTGGACAATTCGCTGGAAGATTTTGTGCGAGACGAAACGCGCCTCGCGCCGCTGCGCGAAAAATCCGCGCCGCCGGAGGAACGGCGGGAGGAAATCGCCGCGCTGCGCGGACGGCGCGATCGTTTGGGCGCGATTAATTTCGCCGCCGAACAGGAATTGTCCGAAGGCGAGGCGCGTCTGGAAGAAATGCGCGCGCAACGGGACGACGTGGAATCGGCGGCGGACGAATTGCAAAAAACAATTCGCCGCATCGACGACGAAACGCGCGCGCGCCTGCGCGAAGTATACGAGGCGATCAACCGCGAATTCGGCGGTCTCTTCCAAAGATTGTTCGGCGGCGGCGAGGCCGAATTGGCGATGGACGGCGATTCGTTTTTGGACGCGGAGTTTGAGATTCGCGCGCGTCCGCCGGGCAAGCGGATGTTTCCGGTGCGGATGCTTTCGGGCGGCGAAAAATCGGCGACCGCGCTGGCGTTTATTTTTACGCTGATGCGCCACACGCCGCCGCCGTTTTGCATTATGGACGAGGTGGACGCGACTTTGGACGACGCGCGTTCCGATTCGTTCGTCGCGCTGCTGGGGGAAATGTCGCAACATTTTCAATGTCTCGTCGTCACCCACAACAAGAATACGATTGAATCGGCGCGCCATCTCGTCGGCGTCACGCAGGAGGAGAAGGGCGTCTCCAAAATTGTTTCGGTGACGCGCGCGGAGGCGGCGCGCGCGGCGTCTTCATGAGTTGGGAACACTGGCTGCTGGCGGCGTTCGCGGTGCCCGCGGTCGGCGCGGCGTTTTATTTTTCTATGCGCGCCGAACCGCCGCCGAAAAAGAATGCGGGAAAGGAGCCGTCTTTCGCTTCGCGCGTTCCTCCGTCCGAATCCGAAAAAACGACGCAAGGCGCGGCGGATAAAACGCCGGCTTCGCCGCAGGGCGCGCTGCCGATGGACGATTTTACGCCGCCCGATTTGCCGCCGCCGGACGAATCTTTGCTGCCGCTGGATATGTGTTATGCGGTGCGTTTGTTCGGCGAAAGCGCGGTCGCCGCCGCCGAAATCGAAACTTTGCGCGCGCGGATGCGGCCGGCGAAAAGCCGGAACAGTTATCGTCTCGGTTTTGACGAAGGCGCCGGGCAGTGGCGGCTGGCGTCCGATTTGCCGTCGCGATATTGGATCGTCGCCGCGCCGCTGGCCGACCGCGGCGGTCCGATTGACGAATCCGACATTCGGCGGATTGACGAATCCGCGCGCGCCTTCGCGCAAAAAATGAAAATGCGCCCGCTGTTTCCGTCCGCGTTTGAGGCGATTGAAAACGCCGCCCGCATAGACAAATTTTGCGCGACCGCCGACATGTTCATAGAGTTGCGGCTGTCGGGCGGCGCCTGCACGGCGGAGCGCGTCGGCGAAGTGATGCATCTCGCCGGCATGACCGCCGACGGCGCGCGCGGCTATGTGCGCAGAATGCACAGCGAGGAATTGTTTCGCGGGCGGGTGATGCCGACTCCGGCGTCCGCGGCGCGGCGGACGATTATTTTCGAGATGGACGCGCCGAACATCACCGCGCCGCCGCGGGCGTTCGCGGAAATGATGCGCGCCGTCCGCCGCGCCGCGCATTTGCTGGATATGCAAATCACCGATCCGAAAGGCGAGATTGTGGACGACGAACGGGCGGCGGCGATGGGCGGACAGTTGTCCCTGCTGGCGTCGCAAATGCGCGAATTCGGCGCCGAGCCGGGCGGCGCGATCGCCCGCCTGATTTTTTCCTGATAATGGAAAAAGAATCCGGGGCGCCGCGGCGCGTACGCGAATTGCGCAAAACAATCCGCGACGCCGACCGCGCCTATTACGACGAAGACGCGCCGCTGATGACCGACGGCGAATATGATTCAATGTTCGCGGAACTGCGCGCGCTGGAAGAAAAATATCCGCGCCTGCGCACCGCGAGTTCGCCGACGATGCGGGTGGGGGGAAAACGCGCCGCGCGTTTCGAACCGCTGCGCCATCCGACGCCGATGCGTTCTTTGCACAATGTATTCGCCGACGCGGAGGCGCGCGAGTTTTTCGCCCGCGTGCAAAAAATATGCGGCGAAAAAATTAACTTCACCGCGGAGTTGAAACTGGACGGCGTGGCGTTGAATGTGTTGTACGAAAACGGCGCGCTGCAATCCGCCGCCACCCGCGGAGACGGCGAAACCGGCGAAAATATCACCGCCAACGCTTTGACGATCGCCAATTTACCGAAAACGATTTCGGACGCGCCGCCGTTTTTGGAGGTACGCGGCGAAGTGGTGATGACTTTCGCGGATTTCGCGGCACTCAATCTCCGGCAAAAAAACGAGGGCGGCAAAGTTTTCGCCAATCCGCGCAACGCGGCGGCGGGCGGTTTGCGGCAATTGAACGCGGGAATCACCGCGCGGCGTCCGCTGCAATTTTACGCGCATGGTGTCGGCGGCGGCGGAAATGAAACTTGGAATGCGCATAGCGAATGTCTGCGATGGCTGCGAAAAAACGGTTTCGCAATCGCCGGAAAACCGATTACGACAAACGACGAAGACGCGCTTTTGGCGTATTGCCGCCGCGAACAGGATAATCGCGCCGAGCTTCCGTTCAGCGCGGACGGAGTCGTGTATAAGGCGGACGATTTTAAGATGCAGGAAATCGCCGGCTATGTTTCGCGCGCGCCGCGTTTCGCGGCGGCGCATAAATTTTCCGCCGAAACCGCGGCGACAAAAATTCTCGCGATTGATCTGCAGGTCGGACGCAGCGGCGTTCTCACGCCGGTCGCGCGATTGTCGCCGGTGAAAGTCGGCGGCGCGGTGGTGACCAACGCGACTTTGCATAATTTGCGCCATGTCCGCGACGGCGTCGCGGACGAAACCGGCGCGCCTTGCGATGTGCGTCCGCAGGACGCCGTGGAAGTGTACCGCGCGGGCGACGTGATTCCGCGGGTCGGAAAAATTTTCGCGCGACGGCGGAACGCGAATTCGTGTCCGTGGATTCCGCCCGAAAAATGCCCGTCCTGCGGCGGCGAGATGGGGCGCGACGAAATTTCCTTATACTGCAAAAACGCGGAATGCGCGGCGCGGCTGCGGGCGCAAATCGAACATTTCGCCGGGCGGAACGCGATGGACATAGAACATATCGGCGACGTGATTTTAGAAAAATTATTCGCCGCGAAACTTGTCCGCGTTCCTTCCGATTTGTATTCGCTGACGAAGGAAAATTTGCTGTCGCTGGAATTGATCGCCGATCGCGCGGCGCAAAACATTTTGGATTCGCTGGCGAAAAGCCGGCGGACGACTCTCCCGCGTTTTTTGTTCGCGCTGGGAATTCGCGCGGTAGGCGCGGCGGCTTCGGCGGATCTGGCGGCGTTTTTCGGTTCGCTGGACGCGCTGCGCCGCGCGCCGCCGGAAGTGTTGGCGATGGTGCGCGACGTAGGCCCCGGCACCGTCTCGGCGGTCGGCGAGTTTTTCGCGTCGCCGTCCAACATCGCGGAGATCGCCAAACTGCGGGCGGCCGGCGTGCAGTGGGAGGAAAAACAATTCGCCCCCGAATCGCGCAAAATTCCGCTGTCGGAATTCTTAATGCAAATGCAGACGCTAAAAAATACTCTGCCGGAAAATGCGCTCCGGCGCATAAACGGCGAGCCGCCATTGCGCGGGTTGGGCGGGACGGGCGCGAAAAAACTCTCGGACGCGTTCGGCGAATGGCGGCGTTTGAACGCGGCGGACGCGCGGGAAATCGCCGCGGTTCTGGGGTGCGGAACGGAATTGGCGGAAAGAGTGCGCGCGTTTATTGACGATTCGTACTACGCGCAAACGCGGGATTTTTTGGCGGATTTGGGATTCGGATGGGGGGCGAAAAAGCCCGAACTGCCGCTTTCCGGTAAAACTTTTGTTTTGACCGGCGCTTTGCAAATGCCGCGCGACGAGGCGAAAAAATGGATAGAAGAGCGGGGCGGCGCCGTCGCTGGCTCGGTGTCCGCCAAAACTTCCTACCTTGTCGCCGGTGAAAAAACGGGAAGCAAACTCGCCCGCGCGCAAGCGTTAAATGTGCCGGTGCTGGACGAGGAAGGATTGCTCCGAATGCTGTCCGATGCGGACGAAACCGCCGCCGAATAACCGGACAAACAACGGCAAACTTGTCGCAAAAATGCGACAATTCGGCGGTTTTTGCGCGAAAAGTTTGATTTTTTGCGAGATATGCGGTAAAATGGCGTTGATTATGCGTACGGTCGTTTTTTCATTCTTGGGATTCCTGCTTGTCGGGTGCGGCGGCGGTGCGTCCATTCTGCCCGACCCGTTTTCGCGCGAACGGGCGGACGGCAAAATTCCCGTTAATGTGGATTTGATTCACACGCAAGTAATTAAAGAGTTGAACGGCATTCCCGAAGGCAAAGCGGAGGTCGCCCGCTGGCAGATAATTGAGGCGGATTATAACACCTGCCGCTTGACGTCCGTCCGCGCGACAAAGACAGAGGCGGAGGAGGTGTTTTCCTTCTGCATGTCCGAACTTGGCTATGTCTATATGTATCGGATTGACGCCGAGCAGTTGCATAACGATATTGCGGCGGATCTAACGAAAAAACACGATGCCCAACTTGCCGCCAAACGAAAGGCGGCGGAAGAGGCGGAGATTGCCCGCAAAAAAGCGGAGGAGGAGCGCATAGCCGCCGAAAAGAAAGCGGCGGAAGAGGCGGCGCGGCGGGCGGAGGAAGAGCGGGTTGCCGAAGAGCGGCAAGAAATCACGGAGCGGTATAAATATCTTTTGATTGGGGCGGCGAAGAACGGCGATACGGCGGAAGTGCGGCGGATTCTCGCCGAAGGCGCATTGCCGAATTTTGCCGATGAAAAGGGTTATACCGCCCTGATTTATGCGGCGGAAAACGGGCATGCCGAAATATCAAAAATGTTGCTTTCGGCGAATGCGAATCCGAATGTGGCGGCTGATGGCGGCGGGACGGCTTTGTATTGGGCGGTGGCAAGAGGGAATGCCGAAATCTTCCAAATGCTGTTGTCGGCGGGGGCGGATCCGAATGCGGCGGATAAGTTCAGCAGGACGGCTTTGATGTTTGCGGCACAATTACAACGTGCCGAAATTATGAAGATTCTACTGGCGGGGGGTGCGAATCCGAATGTGGCGGAAGATGACGGCTGGACGGCTTTGATGTATGCAGTAGCGGTAGAACATGCCGAAATTGCAAAAATTCTGTTGTCGGCGGGTGCGAATCCGAATGCGGCGGCTGATAACGGCTTTACGGCTTTGATGGGGGCGGCATATAGAGGACGCACCGAATTTGTCAATGTGCTGTTATCGGCGGGTGCGAATCCGAATGCGGCGAGAGATGACGGCAGGACGGTTTTGGATGCTGCCAAAAAAGGAGGATTTTCCGAGATTGTCCGCATTTTGCGGGCGGCGAGGGCGGAGTAGCGGCGGATTTCGTTTGCGGGCGGTGCGGCGGTTTTGATTATCGCCCATTCCTGCGAAGGCAGGAATATCCTGCGCCGAAGGCGCGTAATTGTAAATTACGGGAATTACAATTACCCGCCGCTATGCGGCGGCGGAGATTCCTGCTTTCGCAGGAATGGGACGGGTGGGCGGAGGAGATTCCGGCTTTCGCCGGAATGGCGGTTTTTTTACATTTTCGGATACCGCCCAATTCGGTATTGTCCGCAAAGACAAAAAGCACCGCCATTCCGGCGAAAGCCGGAATCTTTTTGCGCGAACGCGCAAACGACGGATTCGCCTCGCGGCGAATGAGATTCCGGTTTCCGCCGGAATGGTGTTTTTTTATTCGGGCGGACAATTCGTGGTTGTTGGAGTACGACCGCCGCCCGTCCGCCGTGCGGTCGCGCCGATGGAATCCGCCTTGGATTTGTCTTCGGGCGTGGTATACTCGCGGTTATGCAATGGGAAGTTTTTATTACTTGCGCGGTGACCGGCAGCGGCGATTCCACCGCGAAATCGGAGTATGTGCCGGTTTCGCCGCGGCAAATCGCGGACGCCGCAATTGACGCGGCGCGGGCCGGCGCGGCGGTGGTGCATTGTCATGTGCGCGATCCGCAAACCGGCAAGCCGTCGCGCGACACCGGTTTATACCGCGAGACGACCGCGCGCATTCGCGATTCCGCGCAGGATGTCGTTTTGAATTTGACGGCGGGACACGGCGCGGATTTGACTTTGGGGGACGCGCGCAAAAATCCGCTGCCGCCGGACGCCGCGAATACCGACATGGCGGGGGCGACGGAGCGGTGCGCGCATTTGGAATCGTGTCGCCCCGAAATCGCCACTCTGGACTGCGGGACGATGAATTTCGGCGAGGGCGATTATGTGATGACCAACACGCCTTCAATGTTGCGCGCGATGGCGACGCGGATGCGCGAACTGGGCGTCAAGCCGGAAATAGAGATATTTGACACCGGGCATTTGTCTTTCGCCAAAAAACTTTTCGCCGAGGGATTGATTGATTCGCCGCCGCTGGCGCAGTTGTGTATGGGCGTGCCGTGGGGCGCGCCGGACGACATGAATACGCTGCTCGCGCTGGCGAATAACATTCCCGAAGGGTGGATATATTCCGGCTTTTCCATCGGGCGGATGGAGCTACCGTTCGTCGCGGCGATGGCGCTTTCCGGCGGCAACGCGCGGGTCGGGCTGGAAGATAATTTGTATCTGCAAAAAGGCGTCAAGGCGAAAAATCATCAACTCGTGGAACGCGCGGCGGCGATTCTTTCGGCGATGAATGTGCGGATTCTTTCGGCGGAAGAAGTACGGCAAAAATTGCATTTGCAAAAACGCGCGCCGCTCGCCTGATCTCCGGACGCCGGACGTCCGTTTTGCGATCTTCGTTATGATTAAATTATTTTTCGCGTTCGCGGCGGACGGGCGATGATTGAACGGGTCGCGATTGTCGGCGGCGGCGTCATCGGCGCGGGATGGGCGGCGCGTCTGGCGATGAACGGAATCGGCACGGTCATTTACGATCCGGATTCCGAAGCGCCGCGCAAGGTCGCCGAAACGATGCAAAACGCCGCCGCCGCCTGCGCGAAATTGACCGCCGCGCCGCGTCCGCCTTTCGCCGCGCCGTCTTTCGCCGGTTCCGTTTCCGCCGCCGTCTCCGATGCGGAATGGATCATAGAATCGGTTCCGGAACGCGCGGAGTTGAAACAAAAAGTATACGCGGAGATCGAAAAAACCGCCGACAAGCGCGCGATCATTTCTTCCTCCACTTCCGGATTTCGTCCGGGAATGCTGCAAAAGAATATGAAATATCCGGAGCGATTTTTGGTCGCGCATCCGTTTAATCCGGTGTATCTTTTGCCGCTGGTGGAAGTCGTCCGCGGCGGCGGCACCGCATCGCGGACGGCGGAACGCGTTTGCGAAATATTGTCCGCGCTGGGAATGCGTCCGCTGCATATCAAAAAAGAAATTGACGCCTTCGTCGCCGACCGTCTGATGGAGGCGGCGTGGCGCGAGGCGCTGTGGCTGGTGAAGGACGGCGTAGCGACGACCGCCGACGTGGACGACGCGATTCGCTTCGGTTTCGGATTGCGCTGGGCGCAAATGGGCGCGTTCGAAACTTTCCGCATCGCCGGAGGCGAAGGCGGCATCACGCATTTTTTGCGGCAATTCGGACCGTGCTTAAAATTGCCGTGGACGAAACTGACCGATGTTCCCGAATTGACCGAAGAGTTCGCGGACAAAATCGCCGCGCAGTCGGACGCGCAGTCGGGGCGATATTCCGTGCGCGAGTTGGAACGCATTCGCGACGACAATCTCATCGCGTTTTTGCATGTCTTAAAAGCGAACCGGTGGGGCGCGGGCGAAACTCTGGCGGCGTGGGAAAATCGTCTGCAGACGCGCGCGCCGTCGCCGGATATTTCCCTTCCGTTGCGCACCCTGTCGCGTCGCGCGCCGCGCCACTGGACCGACTACAACGGGCATATCAACGAAAGCCGCTATCTGGAATGTTTCAGCGACGCCTCCGATTCGGTGCTGCGTTTAATCGGGGCGGGAGGCGGTTATGTCGTCGCCGGCAACTCGTATTTTACGGTGGAAACGCATATCCGCAACATCGGCGAGGCGCGGGCGGGCGACATGATTTACGGCGATTCCACGGTGCTTCTCGCCGAAGGCAAGAAAATTAAATTGTTCCACGAACTCCGCGGCGAAGACGGCGGCGCGTTCGCCACCGGCGAACATTTGCTGATTCATGTCGACTTGAATACGCGCCGCTCGTCCTTGCCGTCGGAGGAAGTATTAAACGCCGCCGCCGCGATCGCCGCCGCCCACGCCAAACTGCCGCCGCCCGAAGGCGCGGGACGGATTTAGTTTCGCCGATTCCGCCGCCCGCCGGTTTCGGAGACGGGTTAACATTTGCAAAAGAACGGCGCGAACGAATACCGCCGCGCGGCGATATTTGCTACAATAACGTTTTTTATTTTCGCCGATATTCCGATATTTTCGCAAAACAATGCCTGCCCGTAATTTTTATATTCCGGTTTCCGCCGCCCGCCGCGGCGGGGAGGGGCGCGGACGGCGATGATGGAATCGCTGTGGGAGTTTTTGCGGATGGGCGGCTATGCGCGCTATGTCTGGCCGCCGTATTTGTTCGCCGCCGCCGCGCTGGCCGCGAATTTTTACGCCGCCCGCCGCCGCCGCCGCCGCGCGCTGCAAAATATCCGGCGGCGCGATTCATGACTCCGCGCCGCCGCCGCCGCCGCCGTCTGACCGTCGCGCTGTGCGTTTTTTGCGGCGCGGCGGCGACGATTGCGCTGACCGTCGCGGCGTTCCGGCAAAATATTTTATTTTTTTATACGCCGTCCCAAATTTACGCGGGCAATTTCGATTCGTCGCGGCCGTTCCGCCTCGGCGGACTCGTCGCCGAAAACTCTCTGCGCCGCGAAAGCGGAAAGTTGCGGATATATTTCGTCATCACCGATACGGCGCGCCGCGTGACGGTGTCGTATTCCGGCGTGACGCCCGATTTATTCCGCGAAGGGCAGGGCGTCGTGGCGCGCGGTTCGTGGCGGGACGGCGTATTGTATGCCGACGAAATTCTGGCGAAACACGATGAAAATTATCGCCCGCCGGAAGTGCAGGACGCGCTTCGCGCCGCGCAAACTCTTTCGCAATGACCGCCGAACTCGGATTGTTCGCGGCGATACTCGCGTTTTTGTTCGCGCTGTTGCAGGGCGCGCTGCCGCTGCTGGGCGCGTGGCGCGGGCGCGCGGCGTGGATGACGGCGGCGATTCCCTTGGCGCTGGCGCAGTTTTTGTTTTCGGCGGCGGCGCTGGCGATTTTGGCGGCGTTGTTCGCGGAAAATGATTTTTCGGTCGTATATGTCGCGCGCAACTCCAACACCGCCCTGCCGCTCGGATACCGTTTGTCGGCGGTGTGGGGCGGACACGAAGGTTCGCTGTTGCTGTGGACGACAATGCTGGCGGGATGGTCGGCGGCGGTTGCGGTGTTTTCGCGGGCGCCGGCGGCTTTGCGCGCGCGGGTCGTCGGCGTGCTGGGAATTGTCGCCGCCGGATTTTCCGCGTTTATGCTGTGGACTTCCAATCCGTTCGCGCGTCTGCCGTATCCGCCCGCGGAGGGGCGCGATCTCAATCCGCTGCTGCAGGATCCGGGGCTGGCGGTGCATCCGCCGATGTTGTATATGGGATATGTGGGATTTTCGGTGGCGTTCGCGTTCGCCGTCGCCGCGCTTTTGGCGGGGCGGATGGATTCGGCGTGGGCGCGCCGCGCGCGGCCGTGGACTTTGGCGGCGTGGATTTTTTTGACCGTCGGCATCATGCTGGGAAGTTGGTGGGCGTATTACGAACTGGGATGGGGCGGATGGTGGTTTTGGGATCCGGTGGAGAACGCGTCGTTTATGCCGTGGCTGGCCGGCACCGCGCTTTTGCATTCTCTGGCGGCGACGGAGGCGCGCGGCGTGTTCAAACCGTGGACGGCGTTGCTGGCGATTCTGACTTTTTCGTTATGTCTGCTGGGAACTTTTTTGGTGCGTTCCGGCGTGCTGGTTTCGGTGCATTCTTTCGCCGTGGATCCGGAGCGCGGCGCGTTTATTTTATTGCTGTTGTCGGCGGCGGTCGGCGGCGCGCTGTGTTTGTACGCCGCGCGCGCGCCGCTGCTGGCGGGCGACGCGCGGTTCGCGCCGGCGTCGCGCGAAACCGGAATTTTATTGAACAACATTTTTTTGACCGTCGCGGCGTTCAGCGTGTTGCTCGGTACTTTGTATCCCTTAATTTTGGAGGCGGCGGGGGCGGGAAAAATATCGGTCGGTCCGCCGTATTTTAACTTAGTATTCGCGCCGATCGCGGCGGCGCCGGCTGCATTGTGCGCGATCGGCGCGCTGGCGAAATGGAAGCACGACGCGGCGGCGCGTCTCGCCAAAAAGTTGCGTCCGTCTTTTATTATCGCCGCTGCGGCGGGCGCGTTGTCGCCGTTGCTCGCGGACGGCGAATATCAATGGACGGCGGCGCCCGGTTTGATGCTGGCGTATTGGGTGCTGGGCGGCGCGCTGACGGCGGCGGCGGACGGATTTGCCGCGAGACGGCGGACGGGCGGCGGCTTTTGGGGAATGGTCGTCGCCCATTCGGGAGTCGCGTTTTTTGTCGCCGGCGTTACTCTGATAAATGTGTATGAAGTGGAAAAGGACGCGCGTTTGGAAATCGGCGGAACGCAGGCGGCGGGCGGATATGTATTCGAACTGCGAGACATTTACGAACGGGAGGGCGCGAACTATTCCGCCGTCGTCGGCGAATTGCTCGTGCGCAAAAACGGAAAAGAAATCGCGGTGCTGCGTCCGGAAAAGCGGCGGTATTTTTCCAATCCCGATTCGCCGATGACCGAGGCCGGCATCGCGGTCCGTCCGGGCGGCGACATTTACGCGTCCTTGGGAGAATCGCTGGGCGGCGGCGCGTGGAGCGCGCGTCTGCAAATTAAACCGTTCATCCGTTTTATCTGGGGGGGGGCGCTATTGATGGCGTTGGGCGGAATTCTCGCCGCCGCCGCCCGCCGCCGTATATGAGAAGGTTTTTGCCGCTGCTGGTTTTTTTGCCGCTGGCCGGCTTGATGGCCGCCGCGCTGAAATTCAATCCGCGCGAAGTGCCGTCGCCGTTTATCGGCGCGCCGGCGCCGGAGTTTGCGCTGCCGTCTTTGTCGCCGCCGCCGCGCGACGTGTCGCCCGCCGATATGAAAGATCAAATTTGGATTTTGAATGTATGGGCGTCGTGGTGCGTCGCCTGCCGGGCGGAACATCCGCTGCTGCTGCAGCTCCAAAAAGAAACGACCATCGTCGGATTAAATTACAAAGATGCCGGCGAAGACGCGCGCGCGTGGCTGGCGCGTTTCGGCGATCCGTATTTTGTTTCGGCGGCGGACACGTCCGGCGCGGCGGCGCTGGACTGGGGCGTGTATGGCGTGCCGGAAACTTTCGTAATTGACCGCGGCGGAATCGTCCGTCATAAACATATCGGACCGCTTGACGCGGAGGCGGTCGCGAATACAATTTTGCCGCTGCTGCGCGAACTGCGCGGGGAAACATCATGAACATGAACTGCGCGCGCGCGAAATCGTCCGCGTTTTTATTTTTTCTTCCGTTCGTTTTTGCGGCGGCGGCAAGCGCGGAAATCGTCCGCTTTGAAGAACCTTCGCAGGAGCGGCGTTATCAAACTTTAATAAAAGAGCTGCGCTGTCTGGTGTGCCAAAACCAGACGCTCGCGGAATCCAAAGCGGAACTCGCGGCGGATATGCGCGCGATCGTCGCCGAAATGGTGCGCGACGGCGAATCGGACGACAAGGTCGCGGCTTTTATGACCGCGCGCTACGGCGATTTCGTCCGCTATCGTCCGCCGTTAAAATTAAAAACACTGGCGCTGTGGCTCGCGCCGTTCGCGCTGGTTTTGTTTTTGCTTTTTTTGATCATGCCAAAATTTTTCCGCCGCCGCGCCCGCGCGAAGGACGATCCGCGTCCGCAAAAAGCCGCGAAAATTTTGGAGGAAAAAGAATGATCGAATTTTGGATCGCCGCGGGGGCGATGCTCGCCGCCGCGCTGGCGCTGGCGTTGCCGGCGTTTCTCCGTCCGCGCCGTCCGCCGGCGGACGATTCGCGCCGCGAAAACATCGCCGCCGCCCGCGGGCATTTGCGCGAATTGCAAAACCGCGCGATGCCGAAAGAAGAATCGGAAGAATACGAGGCGGAAATTAAAACCCGTCTTTGGGAAGACGCCGGAGAGTCCGTTTCCGAAAAAAGCGACGACGCAAACCGGACGGAAAAACGGCGTTTCGCCGCCGCCGACAAAACCGGCGCGGCGCTGGCGTGCGCGATTTTATTGTCCGCGCCGGTTTTGTATTGGCATTTGGGCGCGCCGTCCGCGTTGTCGCCGCCGCCGAATTTGGAAATTGCGATTTTGGGATTGCGCCGCCACATCGCCGAAAATCCCGGCGACGCGGAGGCGCTGGCGTTGATGGGGCGGACGCTGGCGACAATCGGACGCGCCGAGGAAGCCGCCGAATATTTCGCCCGCGCGCGCGAAGCGGAATCGGCGGCGGAAGAGTCCGCGCGCGAACAAAATTAAAACGCCGCAACGCGTCCGCGTTTTGTAAATCGCGCCGTCAACACTTCGTCCGTCAGTTGTATCACGGCGCGAATGTTATGCACGGGACGGATTTCATCGGCGTACCGCGCGAGAATTTTTGCGCCGCGCGCCAGCGGTGCGTAGCGGTCGTAGCGCAGCAGCGGATTCAGCCAGACGAGTTTGCGGCACGATTTTTGCAGACGCTCCACTTCGGCGGAGAACGCCGAATCGTCAAAATTAACTTCCAGTCCGTCGGTAACAAACAACACGACGGCGGACGCGGCATTAATTCGGCGCAGCCAGACGCGGTTGAATTCGCGCAGCAACGGCGTGAGACGCGTGCCGCCGTCCCAGTCCCGCGCCGCCGCGGCGACGGATTCCGCCGCCGTTCGCGCGTCGCCGCCGCGGACGCGCACCGCGGTGAGACGCGTCCCCAGCAAAAACGCGCGCATGCGGAGTTTGCCGCCGCCCGCGTACATTCCGGCGACAAAATGCAAAAACGCGCGCGAATAAACGCCCATCGATCCGGAAATGTCGGTCAGCACGATCAATTCGGCGGGTTTTTCGCCGGCGCGCGAATGACGAAATTCGGCGATGTCGCCGCCGCGGGCGAGGGCGCGGCGAATTGTCCGGCGCATATCCGGCGCGCCGCGAATCGCCGCCGTCTTCCGCCGCGACGGCGGCGGGGGCAGGGCGGCGGCGAGAGTCCGATTGATTCGCATCGCGGCGCGCCATTCCTCCTCGCTCATCCGCGCGAAATCTTTTTTCGCCAAATGTTCGCGGTCGCCGGCGCGCATTTTTGCATATTCCGCCGCGGCGTTTTCTTGCGGCGTAGCGGCGCCGCCGTTTTGCGGAACGGAAAACGGCGCGACAATTTCCGGCGGCGCGTTTTCTTCTTCTTCGCCGTTCGCGCCGCGCCAGAATATATTAAACGCTCGCCGGAAAATTGCGAATTGTTCGCGTTTTTCCACATACACCGCCGCGAGCGCCCAAAACACGTCGGCGCGTTTTTCCACACCGGTATATGACAATGCTTCGGCGGCGGCGGCGGTCTTTTGCGCGCCGCCGCCGAAGCCGGCGCGCCGCAGTAGCGACGAAAACATCGCAAGATTTCGCAGCAACATTCCGCCGTCGGCGCGGGCGACGAGCAAATTCGGCGGCAGCGGATTCTTATTCATTTACCCCCCCCCCCCCCCGAATTCGTCGCGCAGCAAATTGTCGACGCCGTGTCTGTGCGCGAGCGCGATGTCGTCGCGGTGTTTTAATAGCACGCCCAGAGTTTCGGCGACGACGTCTTCGCGCAGGGAATCTTTTTCCATGCACGCGATCGCGCGCGCCCAGTCGGCGGTTTCGGCGACGCCGGGAAGTTTGTATAAATCCAAAGTACGCAGCCGGCGGACGAAGGCGACAATTTGCGTGGTCAGCGATTCGCCCAATTCCGGATGATGCATTCGGACGATTTCGGCCTCGCGGGCGGGCGCGGGAAAATCCACCCAATGATACAAACAGCGGCGTTTCAGCGCGTCGTGAATTTCGCGCGTACGGTTGGAGGTCAAAATCGTCAGCGGCGGTTCCGCCGTCTTTATCGTGCCGAATTCGGGAATTGTAATCTGCCATTCCGCCAGAAATTCCAGCAAAAACGCCTCGAACGGTTCGTCGGCGCGATCAATTTCGTCAATCAAAAGTACCGGCGCCGGCGACGCCGTCAAAGTCCGCAGCAGCGGACGGCGCAGTAAAAACTCCTCGCCGTATAAATCGGCGGGGGCGGAATCCGGACGCAGTTTCGCCGCCAAAAGTTGCCGCGGATAATCCCAGTCATACACCGCGGCGGCGATGTCAATTCCCTCATAACACTGCAGACGGGCGAGCGGCTTTTGCAGCGCGACCGCGAGGGCGCGCGCCGCGGCGGTTTTGCCGACTCCGGCTTCGCCTTCCAAAAGCAGCGGGCGATTGAGCGATGCCGCCAAAAATACCGCCGTCGACAAGGCGCGGGACGCCAGATATTTTCCGTCCGCCAGCGCGGCGGTCGCGTCTTCAACGGACGCGAATACGGACGGAGACGGCATCCGCGCGCCGCAACTTCGCCGCGCCGCGGCGGTTAAGACAGCGCCCGCTTCGCCAAAACGGGGACGAGCGCCGCGCGATATTCTGCCGAACCGTGCAGGTCGGAAAGCAGGTCCGCGGAATCAATTTGCATACCGTCCAGCGCGGCGGCGGAAAAATCGCGGTTCAGCGCGTCCTCCAAATTTTTGGCACGAAAAACGCCGTCCGCGCCCGCGCCGGTGACCGCCACGCGCGCACCGTTTCCGGTTTTGGCGACGAACACGCCGACCAGCGCATAGCGGGACGCCGGCTGCGGAAATTTAATATACGCCGCCTTTTCGGGAATGTCAAAATGCAGCTGCAAAATGATTTCGTCGTCTTCCAGCGCGGTGGAAAACAATCCGGTAAAAAATTCGTCCGCGGAAATTTCGCGCTTGTTCGTGCGGACGCCGCCGCCCAGCCCGAGCAGCCCCGCCGGATAATCCGCCGCCGGATCGTTGTTCGCCAGCGAACCGCCGACGGTGCCGCGATTGCGCACCTGCGGATCTCCGATGCCCCCCGCGAGTTTCGCCAGGGCGGGAATCGCCTCCCGCACGACGGGAGAATTCGCCACTTCCGCGTGGGTCGTCATCGCGCCGACGACGACGCCGAGTTTGTCGTCCGTCCGAACGCCGCGAAGTTCCGGCGCGGCGGACAAATCCGCGAGCGCGTCCGGCGCGGCGAGACCGTGCCGGATGGTCGGCAAAAGCGTCATTCCGCCCGCCAGCGCCTTCGCGCCGCCGCCCAGCAGCCGCGCCGCCTCGTCCGCCGAAGCGGGTTTGTGATATTGAAAGTCGTTCATCGTTTTTGCCCCCATCGTTTCCAATAAAAATGATTATACAACACCGAACCCGCATCCGCGGCATGCCATTCGCCGTTTTTGCGGGATTCGTTCCTGATGCCCCGTTGATTCAAGGCGACCGCGACCGCGCCGCAATCTTCGCAAAGCGCGACATAGCCGCGACGGAACCAATACGGCAGCGCGGATGCAAAAACCGAATCATAACCGACGGCGCGCCCGGGCGCGAGCATTTGCAGCATTTTTGTGCCGTATCTGTGGCGCGCGCCTTTTGTCCGCCAAACCGCGTCGTATGCGGCGGCGATGTCGCCGCGCCGCAACGACTCCGCCACCCGCGGAAACGCCCTTATTAATCCGGCTTCGGCATTCGGCCAATTCGGCGTATCCTTCCTGCCGTCATCCTCCCATTGCACGACATCGGCGGCGAAACGGGCGGCGGCGCGTTCGCAGGGGCGCGCGCTTTTCATCAACGCCGCGCCTCGCGCTTCCAGTTTCAGCGTGTCCCGTCCGGTGTCGTTCATTTTGCGCCACAAAAAACTTCTGTACAATGACGGAAATTCGTCCAAATGAATTTGATCGTCCAATGAACAAAAAACGGAATCGCCGCGCACGACGATATATTCGTTCCAATGCCGCGAAATTTCCCGCGAGATTGCGGCAGGCAAAAATTCCCGCCAATCGCCCGGCGGCGGCTCTGTTAAAGAGCGCCGCCATTCCGTCAAAAGCGAAAATCTGCGCGCGCACTTCGGCGCGGCGGCAAGCAGATTGCAGTAAAAATCCCAAAAAACATCCTCCCACTCTTGCGGGATAAGCGGAAAAGCGCGCGGCGCGATCATTTTATTTTCTCAAATATACCGCCCTTTTTGTACAGGCGATAATCCCATTCGTAATCCGCAGATTTTTCCAGCCACCAGCCCAAAACGACTATAAATTTTTGGTGTTCGAAAAAATCAGGGCAACTGCATTCCACATACTCCTCCCACTCACGGAGTTGTTTGGCGTATTCGTCAAACCACAGGGTGTCGCCGTCGCCGTCTCGCGGGTACGTTATCAACGCTTTTAACGGCGCGTTAATTTGCTGCAATTTGCCGACTTCTTCATAAGCGGAATCGGGGTTGTTTTCGTGTTCGATCACCAAGGACATAAGGCGGGCGTAAGCCCATACTCCGGCTTTGTATGAAACCGGGCACGGCGCATCTTTGTGAAAAAAGACGGCGTCTAATCTCCCGCGTCCTACGTTTACATGTTCGCGATTGTAAACCAAGGTTAAGCGATTGGCGAGATTTTCATAAATGTCGCCGGAGCCGTCCCATATTTTGGTGTATTCCCCAAGCCCTTTTCCGCTGTTCTCGGTTTGGGCGGTGCAGACACCAAGGCGATGCTTCATTGTGGGACCCCCCAAAACGGCATCCAACGCCGCCTTGAATTGTTCAGGAGTGATAACAAGATCGCTTTTCATTGTCGTTCCCCTTTGGGTTGTGAACAAAACGAAATTCCCGCCTTCGCGGGAACGGAAAATTGAAACGCGCGGACGGGACGGACGCCGGTCATTTCATCTCCGCGAAATCTTTGTCGGCGAAGAGATGATATTTCCAGAGCCAGTCCCGTTTGTTTTCCAGACAGAACATGGCGATGTGCTTCTGTTGTTCGGAAAAGCCGGGCAGGGCGCGGTCCACCGCCCGTATTTGCGCCGCGTA
>JBPCXA010000102.1:0-9117 GCA_051008975.1 Gammaproteobacteria bacterium | reverse complement strand
CCACATTCGCCGCGCCTTTTTCCAGCAGCGAATGGCGAATTCCTTCTTCGTCGCTGGTGTAGCCGTAGAGTTTTTGGAACGCTTCCGAAAGCGCCGGGTGCGAAAGCAAACCGCGTTTTTCCAACTTTTTCAGCACGGGCGCGAGCGTTTGTTTTTCGCCGCCGCTGACAACTTTGGCGACCGATTCCACCGCGCTAATGCTTTCGCGCACGGCATCGGCGTATTGGCGATGATTAATCGCCTCCGCCGCCTTGCGCAAATGCGTCCGCGCGCCGTCCATTCCCGACTCCGCCATAACGCCCATCGCACCGCGCACTGCCTCGCCCTCTTCCGGCGTGGAGACGGGCATGAAAGTCGGCGTTCCGCTGGTGTCCAGATAGTAAGCCATTTGGTGCTTCCGCAACAAATATGCAACTGCTTGCGACAACGCAGGCGGACACTTTTTACAACGCAACAACTTCGTCAAAAAATCAAAGACATCGTTGTACGAAGCATCCAAAACCGTTTTTTTGAATCTTTCCTTGATTCCTTCCGCGTCATAGGGAAATTCATCAGCGGGCTCTTGGAAGTATTCTATCCACAACTGGATAGCAACAGTTCTCCAATGATCCTGCAAAACTAAAATGTTGTCGACAATCACATTGCGGCGGATTGACCGATCCATATCTTCCCAAATGACCGCCCAAACCTGCACTCTGAGCGCGCGCGGCATTTCCTCCCGCTTCAATTGGCGCGGCAACTCCGCCAAGCCCTCGGCTTGGGAGAAAGTCAAATTCCGCCGTCTTTCAATGTCGTCCGTCATAGCGAGAAGTTTATCATATTTTTCCATTCCGGCGAAAGCCGGAATCTCCTCCGCCCACCCGTCCCATTTCTGCGAAGGCAGGAATCTCCGCCGCCGCATAGCGGCGGGTAATTGTAATTCCCGTAATTTACAATTACGCGCCTTCGGCGCCGGATATTCCTGCTTTCGCAGGAATGGAATTGGGTCAAAACCGCCGCACCGCCCGCAAACAAAATCCGCCGCTACTCCGCCCCCGCCTCTTTCAGCATACGGACAATCTCCCGATACACTTTCGCCTCCTCCTGCGTTTTCGCCTCTGACCATCGCGCATTCGCCCGAGACAAAGCCGTCCTGCCGCCCTTATTCGCCGCATTCGGATTCGCACCCTCCGCTAACAGCACATTAATAACTTCGGCATGTCCTCGATCCGCCGCCGTCATCAAAGCCGTGCTGCCGTCATCTCTCGCCGCATTCGGATTCGCACCCGCCGACAGTAGAATCTTGGCGAGTTCGGCATGTCCGTCTCTCGCCGCCCACATCAAAGCCGTGAAGCCGTCATATTCCGCCGCATTCGGATTCGCACCCGCCGATAACAGTACCTCGGCGAGTTCGGCATGTCCGTCTCTCGCCGCAAAAATCAAAGCCGTCGTGCCGTCATATTCCGCCGCATTCGGATTCGCACCCGCCGACAACAACACCTTGGCGATTTCGGCATGTCCCTTAGACGCCGCCCATATCAAAGCCGTCCAGCCGTGAGATCCCACCGCATTCGGATTCGCACTCGCCGACAACAAAATCTCGACAATTTCGGCATTTCCATTCGCCGCTGCCCACGTCAAAGCCGCACTGCCATGCTTATCCGCCGTATTCGGATTTGCACCCGCCGATAACAGTACCTCGGCGACTTCGGCATGTTCTTTCAATGCCGCCCACATCAAAGCCGTCCAGCCGTCCTTTTCCGCCGTATTCGGATTCGCACCGCTGTCAAGCAGACGTTTGACTTCCGCAATGTCCTCGTGGTAAACCGCATGACTTAACGGATACGGGACGACCTTCACTTGATGATATTTATCACCCTCATCGGCGAAAGCGGCGGGCGGAATCGCCAACGCAACGGCGGCGGCGAGGCGGATAAAAAACGACAGCAGCAGTTTCATAATAATCTCCAAGGGCGTACGATAATTCTATTTTACACGAAAAGTGGCGGGGACGGGCATTTTTTCACCGAAAATGCGAAAAAATCCGCCATTCCCGCGAACGCGGGAATCTCTGCGCCGCAAGGCGCACATTTGCGGAAGATCGCGCTTTCGCGCGATGAGATTTCCGCTTTCGCGGGAATGGTGAATTTAGGTTCGATTCATTCCGTTTTTTGCGGGTTGCGTTCGCCGGAAAGCAAGGCGGAGAGGGATTTGCGGAACGGAAACGCCGCCGCCGACAAAACCGCCGTCGCCGCGCCGCCCGCCAGACGAAACGGCGCAAAACGCAAATGTCCGCCCGCCGCGAGAATGCTCGTCGCCGCCAAAGTCGCGCGGTGCGCCGGCGTACGGCGGCGGCGATATGCCGCGAAAGCCGCCGCAATGGAATCGCCGGAGTCGCCGCGCCGATGCAGCAATTCCGACAAACAGGCGGCGTCCGCGATTCCCAGATTTAATCCCTGCGCGCCCGCCGGATGCAAAATCGTCGCGCCCGCGCCCGACATTGCGATATTTTCCGCGGCGAGCGGCGAAACCCGCCGCGCCTTCGGCGCATAAATGAATCGCGCGCCCGCCGAATGCAGCGCGAATTCGCCCCCGAAACAATCGTTAATTTTTGCGAGCAGGGCGTCGTCCGGCAACGCCGACAGCATTCCCGCCGCGTCGGATTCCGCGCATAGTATCACGCCGATTTTTTTGTCGACGCGCGGCACCAGCGCGACAATTCCGAAGCGGGTGAAACTTTCCACGGCGAGTCCGCGCGGAAAATTGCGCGCCTCGGCGGTGAAACTGATCGCCGCCTGCCGATAGTCAAATTCGCGCACCGCAAACGGCGGCGGCAAATCCGGCAACGCGCAGGCGACGACGACCGCGGCGGCGGAAACGGTTTTTTCTTCGCCGTCCGCCGTCCGATAGGAGACGCGCGCGCCCGCGTCCGCCGATTTAACCGACAAAACCGCGACCGGCGCGCGAAAAGAATCGCCCGCGATTTCCGCGAGTTGTTTGCGCACCGCGCGGTGTGCAATTCCAAATCCGAGCGCGCCGTCGCCGTCAATTGTCGCGCCGCCGGGCGCGTTCTGAAATTGTATCCGCGCGCAAGACAGCGGCGCGGCGTCTTCGAGATTCACGCCCGCCTTTCGCAAAAGCGCGGCGGACGCGGCGTTTACGACGACCGATTTTCCGTCTTCTTCGGCGGCGTCAATATTCTCCCGCTCCAATACAAGAATTTCGCCGCCGTTTGCGCGGTGCAGTGCGGCGAAAACGAGTCCGCCGATTCCGCCGCCGATGACGCAAATCAGCCGCTTATGCATTTTTCTATTTCGGCGCGGGTTTTCGGCGCGCCGGGCAAAACTTCGCAGCCGCCCGGACGGACGACGGCGACGTCTTCTATGCGAATTCCGATGCCGCGATATTCCCGCGGAATATCCGCCGCGTCCGGAATATACAGCCCCGGCTCCACGGTCAACGCCATTCCGGAACGCAAAATTCGCGCGCCGCCGCCGTCCTCGGTCATCCGTCCGACGTCGTGTACATCCAGACCGATAAAATGCCCGACGCGGTGCATATAAAAACGGCGGTATAATTTTCGGGCGAAAATCGTCTTCGCGCCGCCCTTGCAAATTCCCAAAGCCGCCAGTCCGCGGGACAGCGCGCGCGCCGCGGTATTTTCCGCCGCATCCCACTTTGCGCCCGGACGGATCGCCGCCAGCGCGTGTTTTTGCGCGGACAGCACGACATCGTACAGCGCGGCTTGCGGCGGCGAAAATATTCCGTCCGCCGGAAATGTGCGCGACATATCCCCGGCATATTCGCGGTATTCCGCGCCCGCGTCGACCAAAATCAAATCGCGCGCGAAAATCCGCCCGTCGTTGGCGTGATAGTGCAATGTGCGGGCGTTGCGTCCGGCGGCGACAATCGGCGCGAAAGAGTGCCGCGCTCCGGCGGCGCGAAACGCCGCGCCCAACGCCGCCTCTATCTCGCATTCGGTTTTCGCCCGCTTTGCCGCGCGCATCGCGGCGCGATGACCGGCGGCGGTGATTTCCGCCGCCCGCCGCAAAAGGGCGATTTCTTCGGACGATTTGACCGCGCGCATTTCGTCCAGCGCGACGGACGCATCGGACATCGCCCGCAAAACCGGGGCTTCGCCGCGATTTTGCAAACGGCGGGCGGCGGCGGTCTTGCATAAATACAAATCCAATTCGCGGTCGACGCCGGGCAAATAATGCGCCGTTTCGCAAAGATGCAAAAGCGCGTCCAGATGCGCGCGGAATTCGGCGATGTCGCCGCTTTCGGCGATTCCCGTTTGACGGCGGGCGCGCAACGGTCCCGCCCGTCCGCCGTCCCATTGCTCGGCGCGCGCGTCCCGGCGGCGGCACAGCAAAATTTCGCGCTTGATATTTCCGTCGCGAATTTGCAGCAATAACGCGCTTTCCGGCTCAGCAAAACCGGTTAAATAGTACAGATATTTGTCGGGGCGATAGGGATGCGCGCCGTCCCGTCCGTCGTTTTGGACCGGCGCGGATTTTAGAATCAGCGCGCCGTCGCCGAGATTGCGGGCGGCAATCCGCCGCCGGGCGCGAAAAGTTTCGGCAGTTTCGGCCGGGGCGGAAATTACGACTGCGTCCACGGCAGCCCGTGAAACCGCCAGCCGTTAATGTTGCCGCGCCGTCCGCCGCCGTCCAAATCGCCTTCGAATCCCTCCAAAATGTTGTACGCCCGCCATCCGGCGGCGGCGGCGGCGGCGGCGGCGTGATGCGACCGAACGCCGCTGCGACACAAAAACAACGCCGGGCGGTCGCGCGAAACTTCCCGCGAAAGTTGCTCGCAAAAATTTTCGTTGACGGTCATTTCGGGGAAGACCTGCCATTCAACATAAACCGATTCGGGCGCCCGCCCGACATACAAAAGTTCGGGCGCGGTGCGCACATCCACCAGCGCGGCGCGCGAATCGCCGCGCAGCATCGCGCGCGCCTCCGGCGGCGTCAGCGCGCCGGAATAGGATAAATTCATCTCGCGCCGCCGTTCCTCGGCGGCGTCCAAACAATACTGCAAAGAGTGGGGTTGCATAACGTTCTCCGCAAAGCATAAAATATCGTCCATCACGGTAGGCCGTCAGGGACTCGAACCCTGGACCAACGGATTAAAAGTCCGCTGCTCTACCGACTGAGCTAACGACCCGCCGCCATTATACCACGACAATCCCGCCGCCGAAACTCGCAAAAAAAGGGCGACAACCGCCGCCCTTTCTTTCCCGTTTTTGCCGCTTTACTCCACAACACAAGTGTCGCCTTCGGAGCAGATAATCACGCGCGACTTCTCACGAGGGGCGGGCGCTTGTTGAACGGGTGCGGTTTGGTCAGGCGAAAACGAACCCAACCCCCACTGCTCATCGCAGTTTTTCTTTTGCCCCCACCGATGCAACACTCGCAAACGCGCCCCGTGATCTCTTAAACTATCAGGCACCAACGGTTCGTCGATGTGGCTCTGAGCCCGCAAGGTTCGCAAGACAGATTTTACTTCCTCGGATTGCTGCCAAATGTCATCGCAGCTCATGGCAAAATCTTCCTCACGAGTCGCCTCAACATAGTGCCCCGGCGGTTGCGGTTCGGTGAGAGGTCCACACCCCGACAGCACGGCGGCGGCGATTGTCAAAACAGCGGTTTTTGTTTTCATGGTCCTTCTCCTATACAAAATCCGGCGACCGCGCCGGGCGTTGAATAGTAAAATGCGAATTGCAAAGATACCGCCGCCCCTTTCCCGGAGGTGTTCTATCGGACGACACCCCCGACAACGAGGGCATTCGCTTTTACTATTCGTCCGCCATTTTACCACCGATGAGGCGGAATGTGCAATTTTTCGGCGAAAAAAATGCGATTTCTGTCGAAAAATACAAATTTTATTCCACCCCGTCCCATTCCTGCGAAAGCAGGAATCTCCGCGCCATGGGAGCAAATTGTAAAAGACGTACAATTACCCGCCGCTTTGCGGCGGCGGAGATTCCTGCTTTCGCAGGAATGGGACGGGTGGTGGGAATGAAATTAAAGGGAAGCGGCGGGAAATTTTGCGCCTACGGCGCGGAGATTCCGGCTTTCGCCGGAATGGTGTATTTTAATTAGGAGGTTAAAAGTGCCGCCATTCCGGCGAAAGCCGGAATCTCCGCGCCGAAGGCGCGAAATTTCCCGCCCCTCCCCTACGTCCCATTCCGGCGAAAGCCGGAATCTCTTTGCGCGACAGCGCAAACGGGGGATTCGCCTTCGGCGAAGAGATTCCGGCTTTCGCCGGAATGGCGGTGCTTTTTGTTTTTGCGGATAATGCCGAATTTGGCGGTACCCGAAAATATAAAATACGCCATTCCGGCGAAAGTTTATCCTCGCGAACGCGGGGACCGGAATCTCTTTAATTCCATTCCTGCGAAGGCAGGAATCTCATCGCCGAAGGCGTTTACAATTACCCGCCGCTTTGCGGCGGCGGAGATTCCTGCCTTCGCAGGAATGGGACTGTGGGGCGGGCGAAAATCCGGCGGCGGAGCGGAAAAATCGCGCCGTCCGCCGCAAAATCCGCGCCGCCGCCCCAAAAAAGCCACATCGGGCGCAACTTTTTTGCACTTTTTTTGCATCGGGGCGAAAAAAAATGGTACTTTTCGGGCGATTCCGTGTTATACTTTCGGATAGGAGCGTTCGTCGGGGAGCGGCGAATGCGGGCATTTTATCCACGAAAAGGGAGTTGGGAATGAAAAACATTAATTTTTTGTTTTACGCCGCGAAATTGGCGGTTTTTGGCGCGCTGAACAACGTTTTAACTCCTGTTAAGGGGGGGGGGGGGGCAGCAATATAAATACGCGCCGTTCGGCGGCGTATTTCGGCGATTTTTTCTTGCCTTTGCGGTGAGCGTTCTGTTCGCGGCGGCGTTTGGAACGACGGCGGCGAACGCGCAGGAAGCCGACCGCGCGCAGGTGTATACGGCGGCCACCGACACTTTTACCGTCAGCGGGAGGGCGGTTGATTTGAGAGAGACATTGGTGGACATTATCGCCGACGTCGCCGGAAATCCGGTTAATGACGCGGCTTTGCAGGCCGTGGTGAGCAGGATTAGAGATGGGGGTGTGATGAGCGTGGATCCGACCCTTCAAAACGGATTGCCGACTTTTGGCGGCACGGTGGTGGCGAGAGGCGATGTTCTTACTTTCATCGACCCCGGTGTAGGCGGCGGGGAATTTACCGTCCGAGTGTATGAAAATGCGGACATGTCTTTGGCGGTCGCCGACGGCGATGGCCCGGTGGTGCTCGCCGCCACTGTTGATACGGCGGCGGACGAATTTTTTCTCACAAATGACTGGGAATATACGACCAACGCCACGCTCGGTACGCGGGGCTTTGACCCTGCGGAGACGGCTTCGGCGGCGGACGACAACGGCGGCGGAAATCCCGGCGGCGACAACGACAGCAACGCCCGGGATTTGGCGGTTATCGGCTTGGGCGTGGGCGTTGTCGGATTTATGGCGGCGTACCTTTCGGGCGGCGATTTTTCGCTGTTCAATTTCAACCCCGATTTCGGCTATTCGCTGACCGAAAGCGGCTACTCCGTAAATGCGGTCGGTCGTCTGAATTTCCGCAAAGACCGCTGGCATCTGTACTACGCCGCCGGACAGGAAAACGCGAACGGCGAATTCGGCGATTTCCGCTACGAATCGGGCGGCGAATACACCGCCGATTTGTGGACGGCGGCGTTTTCCGAAACCGTGCAGGGCGAAACGGCGGATTACGATTTTTCGCTTTCGGCGGATTATGGCGGGGGAATTTGGAAAGTATCGCCGACGTACCGATTGCATTCGCATTTTGCGGAGGCGGACAGCGAAACGGACAACGCCTTGAATTTGGAGGGCGTTCTCCGCTACAACCGCTGGACGATTCGCCCGTCTGCGGGATTCCGTTGGGAATCGGCGGAGGAGTTCGGCGACAACGCCCGCTTCAATTTGTCGGCGGTGCGGCGGTTTTAGAGGGGATTCCTGCTACGCAGGAATGAGATTCCGGCTTTCGCCGGAATGGCGGGTACTTTTTGTCTTTGCGGACAATACCGAATGCGGCGGTATCCGAAAATATAAAAAAACCGCCATTCCGGCGAAAGTTTATCCTCGCGAACGCGGGGACCGGAATCTCTTTAATTCCATTCCTGCGAAGGCAGGAATCTCATCGCCGTAGGCGGTAATTGTCGCCGTAGGCGTTTACAATTACCCGCCGCTTTGCGGCGGCGGAGATTCCTGCCTTCGCAGGAATGGGACGGTCTCTTTTTAAGGCGCGATTGGTGCGGGAATCGGCAGTCGCTGCGCGCCGAGGGACGGCAGACGAAGGGCGGAATCAATCGCCGCCAAAGTCGCGCGGTGGGCGAAATCCGCCGCCGCGGACGGGGAATCGCCGCGCGCCAGACGCGCCGCCAAAGTCGCGGAAAAAAAACAGCCGCCGCCGTGATATTCGCCGCGTCGTCGTCGGCACTCCGCCCGCCACAGCGGACGCGCGGAGTCGGCGGCGTACAATTCGTGGCGCACCCGCGCGCCTTCGCGGGTGTCGGTCGCCAGCACCATTCGCGCGCCGCCGTCCAAAAGCGCGCGCGCGCCGTCCGCGACCGAATCGCGCCCGGACAATTCGGCGAGTTCGCGGCGGTTCGGCGTGATCATGTCGGCGCGCGGCAGAAGGAATTTCAACATCCGCCGTTTTTGTTTTGCATCGGCGAAAGGCGCGCCGCCGGTCGGCGACAGCACCGGATCCCACACCACTTTCGCGGCGGGCGGCGCATTTTCGGCGACGACGACGGCGGCGACGCCGGTTACGCCGATTTTGCAGGCGGCGATTTTGGCGTTTCGTAGCGCGGCGATTTGCGCGCGTACGCGCGAAGACGGGACCGGCCAAAATTGCGAAACGCCGTCCAGATTTTGCGCCGTGATGCCGGTGGCGACCGCAAGCGGCAGCGCCCCGGCGGCGGACACGGCGCGGCAGTCGGCGACAATTCCGGCGCCGCCGGTGCCGTCCAGCGCGGAAAAAACCATCACGACCGGCGGCGTTTTCATATACAATAAAAAGTATGCACGAGCCTTACCGCACTTATATGTGCCAGATTTGCGGCTGGATATACGACGAGGAAAAAGGCGCG
>JBPCXA010000101.1:0-7590 GCA_051008975.1 Gammaproteobacteria bacterium | reverse complement strand
ATTACGGACGGGGGCGGCAATTTGTCGCTGTCGCTGAACGCCGCCACCGACGAAGGTGCGGCGTATATTACGATGTTCGCCCTTTCCGATATTTCCTCGCGCCCGGATTTGTGGACGATTACCGCGCAAATTGAGGATTCCGCCGCCGACCCCCTGACGCCGGATGTGTTTCTTTCGCTGACGGTTTCGGTCGCGCAATATCAGACGGGGGCGGCTTTGGGACTGAACGCCAACACCGATTTGGGCGATCCGGAAACGAATTCGCCGCTGTTTTTGCCCCGCTGGACCGGCGGCGAGGACGCCGAAGCCCTCGTTCTGGCGACCGCCGTCGGGCGGGGCGCGAACGATGACGGCGGCGACGCCTATGTCTATAATCTGCAATCCGGCGGCGACGGCGCGGCTTTTGCGATTGACGCGGATAACGGCGAAATCACTTTCGCGTCCGACACCGCCCCGACCGACATCGGGCTGTACACGATTATGATTACGGCGACGAATGACGACGATTCGTCTTTCCGCGAGGGAATCGCGTGGACTTTGGAGGTTTTGCCGGAAGCCGTTTTGGACAATCTGATGGTGTGCCTGCGCATCGGAGACCCGGCGGAATGCGCGACTTCCACCCCCACCGAGGATATGGATACGGGCGATTTGACCGGCGGACCGCCGACTCTGTTCTCGGTCACTCTGGACGTCAATCAGGTGGAAGGCACAAGTTTGACGGTTTTGCTGACCTTCACCGTCGGCGGCGGCGCGGTAAAAAGCGGCTATTCCCTCGCCCCCGACGCCGTGACGCCGAATACGGACGCCGGGAGTTTTGTCAACGACGACGTATCTTTTGAGAGCGACGCGCCCGCCGCCAATTCGCCTTTCGGCGAACATCGCGTGGTTTTGGATTCGGCGGGTCACTTTATCGCCGACGTCTTCACCGTGGGGCTGCAGGCGGATTTTCGCGGCTTGTCCTTCACGCTGACCTCCTTCACGCGGGGCAACACCGGCCCGGGCGACATAGGCACCGCCCGCCAACGTTATGTGGAGTTGGAAGTCGAGGAAGGGGCGACCGCGCCGCTGGACGCGATAATTTTCCTCGGCCTGAACGATGAAAATCCGATAAATCTCGACGCCACCCCCGCGGTGGCACTGCCGACGCCGGGTGTATCCGAGCAGGCGAATTTCCTGGGCATTCGCGTCGACGGCGGCACTCCCCCGTTTACCGGCGTGGTGGATGCGGCGGCGCGGCCGTTTATGGACTTCCACTTGAACTTAGGCGATCCCCCCAGTTTCATTCGCGGCCAGTTGGCGAACATCGAATGGGATCTCGCCGCCTATGACGCCACCGGCCTCGCCCGCGCCGCGCTTGTGGTGGTCACGGTAGAAGTGACGGATTCCTCCACGCCGCCGCTCGGCACGACGTTTATTTTCACCATCGCCACGCCGCCGCCCTCGCCGCTGTCGTTCGGGGACTTCGGAAACTTTTTCGGTGGTCCTGTTTTTGGTGGTCAATTCACCGGCCCCGGTCAAAACTTCGGACCGGGCTCCGGGTGCGAAGTCAACCCAGGCGGTCAGTTGCAGAGATATATCGCCCAGGGCCCGTTGCTGAACGGAGTCACGCCGTATAACATTAGGGCGGTGTTTATGGATGATCGAAACACCGCCGTCCCGTGGTTCCGTTTCCACGATTCTTACGACGGCTCCGCGTGTCATTTAGGCGAATATCCGGCGATCGCGGGCAGCAACCCGACGCGATACGGTCCGATAAACACCGAGGGGCAGCAGCTAACTTTCAATTTCCATCCCAACGAACTCCCGACGCCGCTGGTGACCGGCGACATGACGGTGGTGATCATCGCCGAGGATTCCGCGACCCCGACCCCCGACACCGCCACCCTCACCATCACCATCGGCATCAGAGACCCCCGCTAAAACCCCCGCCCCCCGCGCCGGAATGGAATAGAGAGATCCCGCCTTCCGCCGGAATGGCGGCGCTTTTAACCTCTTAATTAAAAATACACCATTCCGGCGAAAAAATCCCCGCCATTCCGGCGAAAGTTTATCCTCGCGAACGCGGGGACCGGAATCTTTTTTGCGCGTAGCGCAAACGGATTCGCCTTTCGGCGCATCCCCGCCCCCGCCTTCGGCGGAAATGGATTCCCGCGTTCGCGGGAATGGAATAAAAGAGATTCCGGCTTTCGCCGGAATGGCGGTGCTTTTTGTTTTTGCGGACGATACCGAATTCGGCGGTACTTTTAACCTCTTAATTAAAAATACACCATTCCGGCGAAAGCCGGAATCTCTCCAAACCCCATTCCCGCGAAAGCGGGAATCCAATTAGATTCCCGCTGCGCGGGAATGGAATAAAAGAGATTCCGGCTTTCGCCGGAATGGCGGTGCTTTTTGTTTTTTGCGGATAATGCCAAATTCGGCGGTACTTTTAACCTCTTAATTAAAAATACACCATTCCGGCGAAAGCCGGAATCTCTCCAAACCCATTCCCGCGAAAGCGGGAATCCAATTCGATTCCGGCTTTCGCCGGAATGGAATAAAAGAGATTCCGGCTTTCGCCGGAATGGCGGTGCTTTTTGTCTTTGCGGAAGATGCCAAATTCGGCGGTACTTTCCACCGGAATGGCGGTGCTTTTTGTCTTTGCGGACATACCAAATTCGGCGGTATCCAAAAAATATAAAAAAACCGCCATTCCGGCGAAAGCCGGAATCTCTCCAAACCCATTCCCGCGAAAGCGGGAATCCAATCTACACCAGCCCCTCAAACATCTGGACGCGGACGCGTTCTCCGGCGGCGACCGCCCCGCGCGATTCTTCCAGGACGATAAAACAATTCGCGCGCGTCATTGAAGACAAAATTCCCGAACCTTGATCGCCGACCGGCGACACTTCATAATCGCCGTCCGCGCGGACGCGCAAAATTCCGCGCTGATATTCCTCCCGTCCGGGCGACTTTTTTAGCGGCGTCGCCGTGTCCGCCGAAATCGTCGGCGGCAATTCGTATCCCGTCCGCCCCGCCCGTTTCCACAACGCCGCCTGCACGAATTGATAAAAACACACCATCACGGACGCGGGATTTCCCGGCAATCCGAAAAAATCGGCGTCTCCGAGTTTGCCGAAAGCCAGCGGACGACCGGGACGCATCGCGACCTTCCAAAACAAAACTTCGCCGCGCGAAGCCAATGCGCTGCGGATAAAATCCTTCTCCCCGACCGACGCGCCGCCGCTGGCGACGACGACATCGGCGCACCGCATCGCCGCGTCCATCGCCGCCGCCAGCGCATCGGGCGAATCCGGCACGACGCCCAAATCCAATCCGTCCATATTCATCCGCGCCAGCATCGCAAAAATCGCGTGGCGGTTGGAATCGTAAATCTCGCCCGGCGAAAGCGGATCGCCCGGCGATTTCAATTCGTCGCCGGTGGAAAAATACGCCGCCCGCACCCGCCGCTTCACCGCTATCTCGGTCAATCCCAAAGATCCCAAAAGCCCGATTTCGGCGGGACGACAAAACGCGCCCGCCGCCAGCGCGACTTTTCCGCGCCGCAAATCTTCGCCCGCCCGCCGAATGTGCGTTCCCGCCCGCCGCCCGGCGGGCAGAATGACGATCTCGCCGCCGCCGTTTTCGCCGCTTTCGCCGCCGCCGCGCGTTTCTTCCTGCGGAATGACAATGTCCGCGCCCGCCGGAATTCGCGCGCCGGTCATAATGCGGACGCATTCTTTTTCGCCCGCCGCCGCCGCGGACGGCGCGCCGGCGAATGCGCGTCCGACAATTCGCAGCGGCGTTTCTTTCGTCGCCGACAAATCCGCGATTCGGCAGGCATAGCCGTCCATCGCCGAATTGTCAAATCCCGGCACATCAAAAGGCGCGACGACATCCGCCGCCAGCACCCGTCCGAGGGCGTCCCGCAGCGGCGCGCGCACCGTTTCTTTTACCGGCGAAATCCGCGACAGAATAAATTCCCGCGCCTCCCGCACCGACTTCCATTTTTCCGCCATCCGCGCCTCTCCGAAATTTAATGAATGAATATAAACAAGGGAACAAAAAAAATCTATTGTACCCAAAAAAAAATCCAAAAAGAGATTCCGGCTTGGCGCGCTTTGCGCTTTTGCGCAATTCGTCTACCGCGTCTGAAAATCTTCGGGCGGGGCGTCTTCGTCTTCCACCAGCAATTCGGTCATATTGCTGACCATCGCGCCGATCGGACCCTGCTGCAAATGCGGCAGCATTTGCGAGACGGCGGATTCTTCGCCGCACAGCAGCACCACCAAGCTGCCGTCGCTTTCGTTTTTCGCCCAGCCGCGCACCGACAATTCCTCCGCCGTGCGCGCCAGATAGTTGCGAAAGCCGACATTTTGCACGTCGCCGGTCAGGCGATATTTGGCGGCATACGCGGCGTTTTCGGCGGTTTCGTCCGCCGTTTCGGTTTCCTGTTCGGTTTCTTCGTTCATCGTTCTCTCCGTTTTTTCTTATATTGCCATATTTTTGCTATAATCCGGAACGGACGAGACGATGCCATTGGATACGGAAGTCAAAAACTGGCTGCGGGAGCGCGGCGTCACCGAGGTGGAGATTTTCATCCCCGATTTGGCGGGGGTGCCGCGCGGCAAGATCATCCCCTGCGACAAATTTCTGCACTCTTCGGTGCGGATGCCCGAATCCGCCATCGCCCAGACGGTCACCGGCGACTGGGGCGAGCAGGAGAATTTTCTCGACGAAACGGACGGCGATATGGAGCTGCGCGCGGGCGTCGAGGGATGCTTTCCCGTCCCGTGGGCGGGCGAGCCGACCGGGCAAATTATTTGCGACGGCATCAGCCAAAAGGGCGGCTTGATTCGCTACGCGCCGCGCAGTATTCTAAAACGGGTCATTCGTTTTTTCCACCGCTGCGGCTGGCGTCCGATTGTCGCGCCGGAACTGGAATTTTATCTCGCCAGCCGCGACAATAATCCGGACAATCCGCTGCGCCCCCCCAGCGGACGCACCGGACGCCCGGAGTTTTCCAGCCAGCCGTTCAGCATAGACGCGCTGAACGAATTTGAGCCGGTCATCAACGACATTTATCGCTTCGCCGAAGCGCAGGATTTGGCGGTGGACACCCTCACCCACGAGGAGGGCGTGGCGCAATTTGAGATTAATTTCAAGCACGGAGACGCGCTGGCGCTCACCGACCAGGTGATGATGTTCAAAAGATGCGTCCGCGAGGCGGCGGTGCGACACGGAATGACCGCGACTTTTATGGCGAAACCGGTGGAGGGACAGCCCGGCAGCTCGATGCATATCCACCAAAGCGTCGTCGCGCGCGACGGCGGCGAAAATCTGTTCGCTGGGCGCGGCGGCGAAATGAGCCCGATGTTCAAATATTACATCGGCGGTCTGCAGCGTCATCTCCCCGAAATCGCCGCGATGCTGATTCCCAACATTAATTCCTTCCGCCGCATCAACGTGCGGTGGCCGATCACCAACAATCATTGGGGAATCAACAACCGCACCGTCGGCTTGCGCGTGCCGGAAACCGGCGACGCCGCGGCGATGCGGGTGGAAAACCGCGTCTGCGGTTCGGACGCCAATCCGTATTTGGCGGTCGCCGCCTCGCTGCTCGCCGGATTTATGGGCGTCAAAAATAAAATTCCGCCGTCCGCGTCCACCACCGTCGCGGCGTGGGAGTTGCCGCGCGGCATCCCGCTGACTTTGGAGGACGCGCTGCGCGCGATGCAAAGTTCCAAAATGCTCCGCAAACGTCTCGGCAACCGTTTCGTGGATTTGTATGTCGCGTGCAAACGCACCGAACTGGAAAACTACCGCCACGTCGTCACCGCCTGGGAACGAAAATTTCTGCTGGACATTTAACGGCGGAGGAAATGCTTCCATTCCGGCGCTTGCCCTCGCGAAGACGGGGGAAAGCAGGAATCTTCGCCTTTTTTCGCGGTTTTCGGGCGATTTGCGGCGAAATAATCTAAAATTGCGGATTTGGATGTATAATAGATTTTTCTGTCTATGAAAATGGGATTTTTATGAAAGAGTTGGATTTTGATTTGCTGCTCGCCGTTATAGAGGATGATGAGGCGGAAGTCAAGCGCCTTTTGTCGGCGGGCGCGGACCCGAACATGGTGAACCGTGGTGGCAAAGCGGTTTTGATGTGCGCGATAACGCATGCCGGAATTGTCAAGGTTCTGTTGTCGGCGGGAGCGAATCCGAATGCGGCGACAACGGACGGTATCACCGTCTTGATGGAGGCGGCAGGATGCGGATGCGCCGAAGTTGTCAAGGAACTTCTGTCTGCGGGAGCGAACCCAAATTTGGGCACGAAAGGAGGCATCCCTATAAGGGTGGATCTCAGCACGATTTCGGGTACAACTCAGCGTGTGGTGTGCAACAAGGGCAATTTTACTACTTGGACTTCGAATGCTCATTTGCGTCCGGGGTGTAGAGATGGTTTGACGGCTTTAATGGTCGCGGTGATAAGGGGGCATGTTTCAATTGTCAATACCCTTTTGTCTACGGGCGCGAACCCGAACGCTGCGACGGAGTACGGCCGGACGGCTTTGATGATGGCGGTAATGGAAAGACGTCCTGAAATTGTCAAAGTGCTGTTGAAAGGGGGCGCGAATCCGAATGCATCGGATAAAGACGGCGCGACGACATTGATGTTGGCGGCTACGGTACGGGGTGGGCGGATCAAAGTAGTTGAAGAACTGTTGTTGGCGGGCGCGAATCCGAATGCGACGGACTGCCTTGGCAGGACTGCTTTGATGCATGCGGCGCAGACACTATCTTTTGTTTTCGCCGCCCAAATTGTAAGGATGTTGTTAGCGGGCGGAGCGGAGGCGAATCGGAAGGATAATGAAGGATTCACTGCTTTGGATTTTGCCAAAGGTGTTTGGAAATCTTCCGAGATTGTCCGCATTTTGGAAGCGGCGGGGGCGAAGTAAAAAAAGGGCGGCGCGAGTCGCCCTTTTTATTGGGTGTCTTCCAGAATCATCGCCGCGCCTTTTTCGGCGATCATCATTGTCGGCGCGTTGGTGTTGCCGGAAATAATGTCGGGCATCGCCGAGGCGTCCGCCACGCGGAGTCCGGAGATTCCGCGCACCCGCAGGCGGGAATCCACCACCGCCGAATCGTCGTTTTCCGCGCCCATTTTGCAGGTGCCGCAGGGGTGAAAAATTGTCGTGGAAATCATTCCCGCCGCCTTGATTAGTTCCGCGTCGCTTTGCAAAGACGCGCCCGGCGCGAACTCGCGCGCCGCATATTTCGCCAGCGGCGCGGCGGCGCAAATTTCGCGGGCGTGGCGAATCGCACGGGCGGCGATTTTGCGGTCGGATTCTTCGGACAAATGGCGCGCGTCTATTTGCGGCGGCGCGAGCGGATCGGCGGACGCGATGCGGACGAAACCCCGGCTTTTCGGACGCAGATGACAGACGGACGCGGTAAATCCCGGCTCCCGATGCAGCGGTTCGCCGAAGTTGTCCAAACTCAGCGGCTGCACGTGATATTGCAAATCGGGAAACTCCGCGCCGTCTTCGCCGCGGGCGAAACATCCCACCTGGCTCGGGGCGGCGGAAAGCGGACCGCGCCGAAAAAGCGCATATT
>JBPCXA010000100.1:0-3888 GCA_051008975.1 Gammaproteobacteria bacterium | reverse complement strand
TTTATACCGGCATAAATTCCGCGTGTTTTTCTTCCGCGCTGAAATTGCTTCCGAACATCGCGTCCGGAGCAAGTTCATTGCATTGTTTGCAGCGGACGCCGTCGCCGCCTTCATCGGTGGCGATCGTCCGCTGATACTGCAGCGTTCCGCGGATCGCCTTATAATTTTCCCACGCGTATACTTCGCGCGTGAATTCCCTGCCGCCGCATTTCGGACAGGCGAGGATTTTCTTGGATTTTTTCGGTTTTTGGGTTTTCGGCATAATCGCCTCCTTTCGCGTTGTTAAGATTAGATCATTAACAAACACGAAAGTCAACGCTTCCGAAAAACTTTTTTACAAAAAAAACAATTGAATCAATTCACCGCCGCGAGGGCGTCTTCCGCCTGCGCGTCGGCGTGGTAGGAGGAGCGGACGAGCGGGCCGCAGGCGGCGTGGACGAAACCCAGCGCGTCCGCGCGTTTTTGATATTCGGCGAACATCGGCGGCGGCACGAAACGCGACACCGGCAAATGCCCGCGCGACGGCCGCAAATACTGCCCCACCGTGAGCATATCCGTTTTGTGGCGGCGCAGGTCGGCGAATACCTCGTAAATCTCTTCGTCCGTCTCGCCGAGTCCGACCATCAGCCCGGATTTGGCGGGGATTTGCGGATGCGCGTTTTTGAACGCGGCGATGAGACGCAAAGAATGTTCGTAATCCGCCCCCGGACGCGCAAGTTTGTACAAACGCGGTACGGTCTCCAAGTTGTGGTTGAAAACATCCGGCGGCGAAAGGGAAAGGGCGTCCAGGGCGCGTTCCATCCGCCCGCGAAAATCGGGCGTCAGAATTTCTATCCGCAAAGACGGCGACGCCTCGCGGGCGGCGGCGATGCATTCCGCGAAATGGGACGCGCCGCCGTCCTTTAAGTCGTCGCGGTCTACGCTGGTGATGACGACATAGCGGAGACGCAAATCGGCGATGACGCGCGCCAGATTTTCGGGTTCGGCGGCGTCCGGCGGATTCGGGCGTCCGTGCGCGACATCGCAAAAAGGACAGCGGCGGGTGCATAAGTCGCCCAAAATCATAAAAGTCGCCGTCCCCTTGCCGAAGCATTCGCCGATATTCGGGCAGGACGCCTCCTCGCAGACGGAATGCAGATTATGCGCGCGTAAAATCCGCTTGATTTCGGAAAATCGTTTGTTGTGCGGCGCCCGCGCGCGAATCCACGGCGGTTTTTTGAGCGGCGATTCCTCCGCCACGATGGGAATCGGATTGCGCCGCGTTTTCAGTTCGCCCCGTTCGCCTTTTTGTCCGCCGATCGTTTCCATCGCCGAAGTATAGCACGCGGGCGGGCGGCGGGCGTTATTCCGCCGCCTCCGCCAATTCGCGCAGCAGATGTCGCGCCAGATCTTCGCGCACTTCGGCGAGCGGGCGCGGCGAAAAATCGGCGATTTGCGCGGTGCGCAGTCCCGCGAAGCCGCACGGATTAATGTCCGCGAACGGCGACAAGTCCATATCCACATTTAAGGCGAGTCCGTGATAACTCTTTCCGCGGCGGATTCGCAGTCCCAGCGCGGCGATTTTCGCGTCCCGCACATACACGCCGGGGGCGGACGCGTCGGTGCGGGCGGCGATTCCGTATTCGCGCAAAAGGGCGACGACCGCGTTTTGCATTTTGTCCGCCAGCCGCCGCGCCCCCCAGCCGCGTCGGCGCAAATGAATCAGCATATACGCGACAATTTGCCCCGGACCGTGATAGGTGATTTGTCCGCCGCGGTCGGTGCGGACGAGCGGAATGCCGTTGTCGCGCAAAAGATGCGCGGCGCGCCCCGCCTGTCCGAGGGTGTAAATCGGCGGATGCTGCAAAAGCCAGATTTCGTCCGGCGCGTTTTCGGCGGCGGAATCGCACCATTCGCGCATTTCCCGCCAGATCGTTTCATAGTCGGAAAGCGGCGGACGCCGGACCCGGACTTGCGGCGGCGGCGGCAAAAATTAATCCTCTTCCGCCGCCGCTCTTGCGCGCGCCGCCGTCAAATCTTCGGGCGTATCCACGCCTTCGCTGCGGGACGGAAATTCCGCGACCGCGATTGATTCGCCGTGATGCAAAATTCGCAGTTGTTCCAACTGTTCGCATTGTTCGGCGGCGGACGGCGAAAGCGCGGCGAGGCGGCGCAAAAAGCGCGGAAAATAGGCGTATACGCCGATATGCACGCGGGCGGAGGCGGGAACTTCGCCGTCGCCGTCCGCATGCGGAATCACGGCGCGGCTGAAATACAACGCCTCGCCTTTCGCGTTTGCGACGACTTTTACCGCCGAGGGGCGGGCGAATTCTTCGGCGGAATGCGGCGGACGCATCGCCGTCGCGCAGACGCAGGCAGGGCTTTCGGAAAGGCGCGCGGCGACCGCGCGGACGAGTTCCGGCTCCACGAACGGCTCGTCGCCCTGCACATTGACGACAATCGTTCGTTCGGAAACTTCGCATATACGCGCGGCTTCGCAGACGCGCGCGGAGCCGGAATCGCATTCGCCGGTCATTTGCGCCTCAAATCCGGCGGCGCGGACGACTTCGGCGATTTCGTCGTCGTCCACGGCGGCGACAACCCGCATCGCGCCGGAACTTCGCGCGCGGCGGAGAACGCGGACGATCATCGGCACGCCGCCGATGTCGGCGAGCGGCTTGTCTGGCAATCTTTGCGAATCGCGCCGCGCCGGCACGATCGCCGTGAACGGAATCATTTGTCGTTTTCGGCGAGCGGCGTCGCCTCGTCGGCCAGCAAAATCGGAATGTCGTCCTCGGTGATGGAAAACGCCAGACGGTCGGCGCGACAGACGAGACGCCGCGTTTCCGCGCGATATTCCAGCTTGCCCTTGCACACCGGACACGCCAGAATGTCCAAAAAATCCGAATCCATACCGGCCTTATTGTACGCCATTTTCGCCGATTTTTCGCCGCCCCTCTAATCCCATTCCCGCGAAAGCAAGGGAAAGAGACCGTCCCATTCCTGCGAAGGCAGGAATCTCCACGCCGAAGGCGGTAATTGTACAATTACCCGCCGCTTTGCGGCGGCGGAGATTCCTGCCTTCGCAGGAATGGGACGGGTGGTTAAAGCGAAAAATCAAAGTGAACAAAGAGATTCCATTCCCGCGAACGCGGGAATGGAATCTCTTTGCGCGAAAGCGCAAACGGCGGATTCGCCTTCGGCGAAAGAGATTCCGGTCCCCGCGTTCGCGAGGATAAACTTTCGCCGGAATGGCGGTTTTTTTATATTTTCGGATACCGCCAAATTCTGTATTGTCCGCAAAGACAAAAAGAACCCGCCATTCCGGCGAAAGCCGGAATCTCCGCGCCGTAGGCGCGAAATTTCCGCAAAAAAAATCACAAAAAAAAAGTTGAAATGCGGCTTTTTTTGCCCCGTTCTCTGATAAAATCAAATTATTATTGCATTTCAAGGAGAATCCCGAGGAAAATTTGTCCCCCCCCCCCCCTCGTGACTCGTTAATTTTACGAGTTTTTCGCGTTCTCGCCGTGATTTTCTTCGCGACGGCGGCGATGACGGCGGCGAACGCACAGGAAGCCCGGGCGCAGGTGTACAAAACGCCCCCCGCCACCGACGTTTTCAACACCGGCGCTACTCCGCAGGACACATTGGCGGATATTGCCGCCGATATTGTCAGCGGTTCTGCGAATAATTTGCCCTCTTTTCTCGCTTTTATCGACCCCGATGATGGTGGGGCTCTTGTTATAGCCACCACGCTCAGTAATGGCTTGCCGGTGATAGCCGGCGGCGGCGGCGGCAATCATCCCCGTGAAAATACGGAAATTCGGGCGGGCGATCGTATTCGCTGGGATGATACTGGTTTCTCGGCCGGCGTGTTTACCGAGATTTTTCGCGTGTATGAAAATGCGG
>JBPCXA010000099.1:0-21032 GCA_051008975.1 Gammaproteobacteria bacterium | reverse complement strand
GCCAAATCCCGGGCGTTGCTGTCGCCGCCGGGGGCGGGAGCGGAATCGGCGGTTTCGGCGGGCGGATTCGGGTCGGGGTTGGGATCGGGCGTTGCCGTCGGCGTACCGTCACAGGAATTTAGCAGGGTGTTCAACGCCGTTCCCGCCACGCAAACCAGAAGGTCCGCCTGCTGGGAAAAATACGGATAGCCCGTGTTTGACGCCGTTCCGGCGGGTCTGCTGCTGTAAGGCGGCTGCAGATTCTCAAAAACCAGCACTTCCTGCTGTCCGTCCGCCACGACGACTTCGGTTTTCAGATTGGCGAGCGGCAACGGCGGAAAGAGGGTGTTTTGCGGATAAAAAATCCCCGTATCGCCCGGCGAATATGTAATATCCGTCCCGCTACGATTGGCGATTATCAAAAGTGCTTCCCCGACCACATGAGGAATGCCGTCTATGAAACTGCCGCTACCGAGCACACCAAAAGCCGCCCGCACTCCGTCGGCGTCCGTGTGCGGAACGTTCGTCGGGACATTGGCTGCCGGTTGAAGATCATCGCAGAAAGGACCTGCGGGACTCTGCTCAAAATTAAACCGCTCCACATCGGCGCAAACCGGACGGGCGTTCGCCGCCGCCGCCGCCAGCAGCACGGCGAAAACGCAAAAAATCCGCCAAAACAAAGCGACACAAGGGGGGGGGGGGGCAGTGGTTTTCATCGGGGAACGCTCTTTTAATGGCAATAAAAATTGGATTATAGCAAAAGACGGGGTAAAAAAAGCCGAATTTTCAACTTTTTTTTGCGATTTTTTTTCGGGGTGAATTTTTTGCGGAAATTTCGCTAAATACGCCATTTTCGCCTCCTCCCCGTCCCATTCCTGTGAAGGCAGGAATCTCCGCCGCCGCAAAGCGGCAGGAAATTGTACCGCCTTCGGCGATAGTTTGCGCCTTCGGCGCGGAGATTCCTGCCTTCGCAGGAATGGGACGGGTGGTTAAAGCGAAAAATACAAGTGAACAAAGAGATTCCGGCTTTCGCCGGAATGGCGGTGCTTTTTGTCTTTGCGGACAATACCGAATTTGGCGGTATCCGAAAATGTAAAATACGCCATTCCGGCGAAAGCCGGAATCTCATTCGCCGCCCCGCAAATTCCCGCCTCTCGCCCCCGTCCCATTCCTGCGAAGGCAGGAATTTCCACCGCCGCGAAGCGGCGGGAAATTGTACCGCCTTCGGCGACAGTTTGCGCCTTTCGGCGAGGAGATTCCTGCCTTCGCAGGAATGGGACGGGTGGGATGGAAAAAGGCGACGGGAGAGGCGGAAATTGCGAGGGGATCGCGTATAATGTCGTTTGCGATGGGGGGATTTTGCCCGTTTATCCCGTTATTATTGCGCCCGTGGAGAGGAAAATAATGATTATCGGAGTGCCGAAAGAGACGAAAAACCGCGAATACCGCGTCGGAATGACGCCGGAACTCGCCGAATTGGCGCGCCGCCGCGACCATCGGATTGTCGTTCAAAGCGGCGCCGGGGCCGGAATCGGCGCGACCGACGCCGATTATTGCGCCGCCGGGGCGGAGGTCGCCAAGACCGCCGCGCAAGTATTCGCCGCCGCCGAAATGATCGTCAAAGTCAAGGAGCCGCTGTCGCCTGAAAGACGGATGTTGCGGCGCGGGCAGATTTTGTTTACTTATTTGCATCTCGCCGCCGATAAGACGCTGACGCGCGAATTGATGAAAAGCGGCGCGGTGTGCGTCGCCTACGAGACGATTACCGACGACGCCGGGCGGCTGCCGCTGCTCGCGCCGATGTCCAAAGTCGCCGGGCGTTTGGCGGCGCAGGCGGCGGCGCACTATTTGCAAAAATCCGCCGGCGGGATGGGCAAACTCATCGGCGGCGCGCCCGGCGTTTTACCGGCGAAAGTCGTCATTTTGGGCGGCGGCGTGGTCGGGCGCAACGCCGCGCGCATCGCCCTCGGAATGGGCGCGCGGGTGCTTATTTTGGAAAAAAATGACGCGGTGATGGACGACATCGTCCGCGAATTCAACGGCGCGGTTCTGACCTGCCATTCATCGCCGGGCAATTTGCGGCGCGAAGTTGCGGACGCGGACGCGCTAATCGGCGGCATTCTCGTCGCCGGCGAAGCCGCGCCGAAAATTATCGGCGAGGAAATGATTAAATCTATGCCCGCCGGGGCGGTCGTCGTGGATGTGGCGATTGATCAGGGCGGCTGCATCGCCACCGCGCGTCCGACGACCCACGACAAGCCGGTTTTTGTCAAGCACGGAGTCGTCCATTATTGCGTGACAAACATGCCCGGCGCGGTCCCGCATACTTCCACGTACGCGCTGAATAACGCGACCGCGCCACCGCTGCTGGCAATCGCCGACCTCGGCTGGCGGCGGGCGATGGAGGAAAATCCCCATTTACAAAACGGTCTTTCGGTCGCCGGCGGCGCGCTGACTTGCGCGCATTCGGCGCGTTCTTTGCGAATTTCCCACACTCCCGCCGCGGTCGCCGTGCGCGGCGCGAATTAAAGGCGACCGCGTCCGCCGCGATTTTCGCCCGTCGCGTTCGCCGCCGTTTTTCCGATGTTTGACGTGATACTCGCCGACATCAACGGCGTCTGGCGCGGTTTGCAGGCGCCGGCGGCGGACCGGGACGCGCTTTTGCGGGACGGAGTCAGTTGGCCGCGTTCGCTGTATGCGATGCGTTTTGACGGCGGCGTCTGCGAAGAAACCGGACTCGGCTTGTCCGCCGGCGATCCCGATTATCCGTGCGTTTTCATTCCCGAAACCGCCGCGCCGACCGCGTGGCGCGAGGGCGGAACGCAGGCGGCGGCGGAAATGCGGACTCCGGACGGCGCGCCGTTTTTCGCCGATCCGCGCGCGGTACTCGCGGCGATTTTAGAAAAATTTCACGCCGAGGGGCTGCGTCCGATTTTGGCGGTGGAGTTGGAGTTTTATTTGTCCGGCGAAGAATCGGCGATGTCGGAGTTGTATTCGCCGGATGCGACGGCGCGGTGCGCGGAGTTTTTTGATTTGACGCGGCGCGCGGCGGCGGCGCAAAATATCGCGCTCGGCGCGGCGGTTTCGGAATATGCGCCCGGTCAGTTTGAGATTAATTTGCGCCACGGCGAGCCGCTGCGGGCGTGTTTGGAGGCGCTGCTGTTTCGCCGCATCGTCCGCGAATGCGCGCGCGCGGTCGGACGGCGCGCGACTTTTATGGCGAAACCGCGCGGCGACGGCGCGGGCAGCGGAATGCATTTGCATCTGAGCGTTCGCGCCGCGGACGGCGGTTTTTGTTTCGCGGATACGCAAAAATTGCATTCGGCGGTGGCGGGAATTTTGTCGATTGTCGGCGAGGCGACGGCGTTTTTCGCGCCGTTCGGCAACTCCTACCGCCGCTATGTCGGCGGCGCGTACGCGCCTTTGTCCGCCTGCTGGGACGAGGAAAATCGCCGCGCCGCGGTGCGTCTGCCGCGCGCCGCTTCTCCCGCCGCCGCGCGTTTGGAGTTGCGCGCGCCGGGGGCGGACGCGAATCCGTATTTGGCGGCAGCCGCGCTGTTGGCGGGCGCGCATTACGGTCTCGCGAACGCGCTGCGTCCGCCGAAGCCGATGGTTTCCGCCGGGCGCATTCCGGCGACCTGGCATGCGGCGTTGTCCGTTTTGTCGCGCGCGAAAATTTTGCCGCGATATATGGACGCAAAATTTTTGCGTCTGTATCGCCAAATCAAAACCGACGAACTGCGCCGCGAAACAAGGCACGTCACCGACTACGACCGCGACTGCTACGGGCGCGTTTTGTAGCGTTCGCCCGCCTGGCCGGTGCGGCGGCGGCGAAATTGTATCGGCGGAATTTTGTCCGGCAAAAACGAACGGGTTCGCGCCTTCAATTTTTTTCGGCGTCTTTCCGGAGACGTTTTTGCGCATCGCCGACAATGAAATTTCGCCGGCTGCGGGCAGAAAATGCGGCGTTTCGCGGCAATTTTTTCGCGACAAAATCCGCGCGAAAATTGCGTAAAAACCGCGCGAATAAAAATGCGAAAACGGCGGCGTTTTCGCAAAATGTGGTATACTTAAGAATTGGCGCGGCGATTCGGGCGCGAGACGGACGGATTTGACAAACATCCCCCCGTTGGAATCCGGCGGCGTATTGAAATTTTTGCATCGGAGAAGGCGATACAATGGAAGCGGAACACGGCAAAGAAACGGAAGGCGAAAGCGCGGCGGCGACGGCGGCGGTACCCGCGCCGGTCGTGCACGTCATTCCCATGACGGACGCGAAGAAGTACGGCAGAAAAATTGAAGGGCTGGACATGTATCTGGCGTCCATCGCGCGGGAAAAAGATCTGCCCATAGACCAGGTGCGGGATATTTTCGCCGACGCGCACGCGCAATCGGCGAAGCGCGGCGACAACGAAGTGCGGGACGGCGAATTTCGCGCGCGCGTCGACGACGAAGTCATTTATGTCTACCGCCGCTGGCGGGTGCTGTCGGATGACGAGTTGATGGAAAATCGGCAGAGCGAGATGATGCTGGAATCGGCGCGCGCGCACGCCCCGGACGCCAATCCGGGCGATATGGTGGATATTCCCTTCGCGGCGGCGCATCTGGAAAAACGTCCGTGCGCCCATTCCGCCAAGCAGCATTTCAGCCAGCAATTGCGCGAGGCCGACCGTCGCCGTCTGCTGGACGAATTGCTGGCGCGCGACGAACGTCTCGTCGGCGGACAGGTGCTGCGGGTGCTGCGCGAAACCGGCGACGTCGTCGTGGAAGTGATGCGTCTGGAATGCCGTCTTCCCAAAAGTCAGATGATTCCGCGCGAAACATTGAAGGGCGGCGACCGGGTGCAGGCGCTCATCAAGGAGGTGAATCCGGACGCCGCCGGGCAGCCGGTCATTCTGAGCCGGACGCATCCGGATTTTCTCAAGTTGCTGTTTCAGCGGGTCGTCCCCGAAATTGAAAAGGGGATTTTGGAAATCATCAACGCCGTCCGCGATCCCGGCAATCGCGCGAAAATTTCGGTGCGTACCAACGATTCGCGGGTCGATCCGGTCGGCACCTGCGTCGGCATTCGCGGTTCGCGGGTGCAGACGGTGACCAACGAATTGAACGGCGAGCGAATTGACATTATTCCGTGGGACGAAGATCCGGCGAATTTCGTTTTGCGCGCGCTGGCGCCGGCCGAAATCACCCGCATCGCGGTGGATTCGGCGAAAAAATCGATGGATGTTCTCGTCGATCCGGAGCGGATGGCGCAGGCGATAGGCAAAAGCGGCGTCAATGTCCGTCTCGCCTCCGATTTGAGCGGCTGGCGGCTGAACTTGCGCACGGTGGAGGATTACGAAGCCGAGGAGCAGGAAAAAATGCGCGTCAAAAGTGCGGCGCTGGCGCAGGCGCTCAATTTGGAGGAGGACGCCGCGCGCATTCTTTTGGAGGACGGATTTGAGACGCTGGAACATGTCGCGTTCGCCGAAGAGGAGGAATTGCTGGAAGTATCCGGATTTCAACCCGATCAGGTGCGCGAATTGCAGATTCGCGCGCGCGCGCAGGTGGAAAAAGAAGAGGCGCTTCTCGCCGAAAAACGGAACCGGCAGGAGACGGCGCTGGTGGAGTTCGCCGCCGGCGACGAGGAATTTTTGCAGGCGCTGGCGCGGCACGACATTTTTACGCTGACCGATTTCGCGGATTTGGCGACCGACGAATTTTTGGAAATATACGAAATGGAGGCGGGCGAGGCCGAGGCGCGAATTACGCGCGCGCGCGAGGCGGCGGGATATTTTGACGACGACGGCGAAGAAACCGGGGAGACCGCGCCGGCCGCATGACTACGACCGTCGACATCGCCGCAAAATACGGCCGGGAAGTTGACGACGTCAAGGACGCCCTGCGGGCGCTCGGCTACGAAAAACGCCTGTCCGTGGCGTCCAAAGTGTCGCCCGATATGGAGGCGAAATTGGACGCCTATTTTCTCGACAGCGCGCGCCCGGCGGCGAAAGATGCCGTCCGTCCGCCGTCCGTTCGCCGCATCGGCGGCACGCAGGTCACCGAGAAAAAAGTACGGACGATTAATCGCCCGAAATCGCGCCCCGCCGCCGCGCCTCGTTCCGCCGCCCCCGTTGCTCCGCCGCCCGAAAAAACCGCGCCGCCGAAGCCGGATTCCGCGGCGGTTCGCGCCGCCGATGAATTGCACAAAAAACAAATTCTCGCGCAGCAACCCAAAACCGCTCCGCCCCCGCCGCCGCCCAAAGATGCGGCGGAAACTCCGCCCCCGGCGACAACGGTGAAGGCGGCGGCGGCGGCGGAGATTTCGGCGGCGGCGGAAAAACCGGCGAAAGCGGAATCGCCGAAATCCGAAACCGGGCGCGGCGGGACGATTAAAATTGACCGGGCGGTGGTGCGCGAGCGCGAAAAACGCCGCCGCCGGGGAATGACCGGCGGCAAACGTCCGCCCGCGAATTTGCACGGATTCAAACAGCCGGCGGGGGCGGTGGTGCGCGAACTCCCGGTGCCGGAGTTTATTTCGGTCAACCGTCTGGCGGCGGAAATGTCCGTAAAGGGCGGCGCGATTATCCGCAAACTGATGGAATACGGGATGGAGGACGCCAATCCGAATATGCTGCTGGACCGCAAAACGGCGTGGGTGCTGGTGGAGGAATTCGGCCATAAACCGGTGCGGATGACGGAGGAGGAGGATCCCGAAAAGGAAATTTTGGCGCAGCAAATTTCGGACGCCGCGCAGACGCCGCGTTCGCCGGTGGTGACGATTATGGGGCATGTGGATCACGGCAAAACTTCGCTTTTGGACTACATCCGCAAGACGCGGGTGGCGGCCAGCGAGGCGGGCGGCATCACCCAGCACATCGGCGCGTATCAGGTAAAAAACGCCGCCGGCGACGTCACTTTTTTGGACACGCCCGGACATTCGCTTTTTTCGCAAATGCGCGCGCGCGGGGCGCAAATTACCGACATTGTCGTGCTGGCGGTGGCGGGCGACGACGGCGTCAAGCCGCAGACCGAGGAGGCGATTTCGCACGCGCAGGCGGCGGGGGTGCCGATTGTCGCGGCGGTCAACAAAATGGACAAGCCCGGTTTTGACTTGGAGCGGGTGAAAGGCGAACTTTCGGCGCGCGGGGTGACGCCCGAAGACTGGGGCGGAGACGCGATTGTCGTCGCCGTTTCGGCGCATACCGGCGAAGGCGTTGACGCGCTTTTGGACGCGATTCGGACGCAGAGCGACATTTTGGAGTTGAAGGCGGCGCGCGATACGCCGGCGCAGGGCGCGGTGGTGGAGGCGCGGATGGACAAGGGGCGCGGCGCGCTGACGACGGTAATTGTACGGCAGGGCGTTTTACGGCGCAACGATTATGTGGTGTGCGGCACCGAAAGCGGGCGGGTGCGGGCGATGTGGGACGGCGCGCGCCAAATGCTGCAGGAGGCGACCCCGTCAATGCCGGTGGAAATTCAGGGATTGTCGGGATTGCCGGAAGTGGGCGAAGATTTGATCGCGGTCGCGGACGAGCGCAAGGCGCGCGAAGTCGCCGGATTGCGGCAGGAACGCCGCCGCACCAAAATGTTGAGCGCGCGCGCCGCGGCGCGTCCGGCGGCGCGGCTTTTGAGCGACGGCGGGGAGGAGGAAAAACGGGAATTAAATGTCATCGTCAAGGCCGACGTCGGCGGCTCGCGCGAGGCGCTTTCGGCGGCGCTTTCGGCGGTTTCCGGCAAAAAGGCGGCGATCAAGGTCATCCACAGCGCGGTCGGCGGCGTCAGCGAATCCGACATTAATCTGGCGCGCGCCGGCGACGCGCTGATTGTCGCCTTCAATGTCCGTCCGGACGGCAAGTCGCGCAAACTCGCGCAGGCGTACGGGGTCAAAATTTTATACGGCAACGTCATTTACGAAGTTCTGGACGGCGCGAAAAAGGCGGTGCTGGATCTTTTGGACCCGGAGCGCGAAGAGCAAGTTCTCGGCGCCGCCGAGGTGCTCAAGGTATTTCCGATTTCCAAGATCGGCAACATCGCCGGCTGCCGGGTGTCGGAGGGAATTATCCGCGCCGACGCGCGCGCGCGGCTGGTGCGCGACGGCGCGATCGTCTACGAGGGCGACATAGATTCGCTGCGCCATTTCAAGGAGCGCGCGGAGGAGGTCAAAAGCGGCGAAGAATGCGGCATCGCCATCCGCCGCTTCGGCGACATCAAGGTCGCCGACGTTATTGAGGCGGTGCGGATTGTGGAAACGCCGCCGACTTTGTGAGATGTCGTCCGCCGGCGCCGTCCGTCTCAAAAGTTATCCGCGCGGCCACCGTATCGCGTCTTTGGTGCGGCGCGGGCTTTCGCCGATTGTGACGGCGGCGTACGCCGGGGCGACCGTGCGGCGGGTTTCGTTGAACGGCGATTTTAGCGTGGCGACCGTGCATTTTTCTTTGCTGTCCGGGGACGCCGCGGCGGCGCGGGAATTGCTTTCGCGGGACGCGCCGCGGATGCGCCGCCGTCTCGCCGCGTCGTTGAATATGCGCGCGACCCCGAAACTGGTATTCGCGCCGGACGAGGAGGGAATGGCCGCCGACGATATGCAAAAATTTTTGGATTCGCTCGCGCCCGATGCGTCCGATGCGCCGCAAATATGACGGTTTCCGGCGCGCTGCCGATTGACAAGGAGGCGGGCTGTTCTTCGGCGCGCGCCGTCGCCGATGCGCGCGGATTGTTCGGCGGCGTCAAGGCGGGACACGCCGGGACATTGGATCCGGCGGCGACCGGCGTACTAACGGTGATGCTGGGCGAGGCAACGGGATTTCTGCGCTTTTTGCCGCGCGACAAGACATATCGCGCCGAAATTGTATTCGGGGCGGCGACCGACACCGACGACGCCTGCGGTGAGATAATTTTTCGCGGTACGCCGCCGCGCGATTTGCGTTCCGCGGTGCGCGAAGTTTTGCCGCATTTTGTCGGCGAATACGAACAGACCGCGCCGGCGTACAGCGCGCTGAAACACGCCGGGCGGCCGATGCATTATTACGCCCGCAACGGCATTTCCGCGCCGGCGAAACGGCGCAAAGTGGAGGCGCGCGAGTTGCGAATTGAATCCGCGGAAGGCGAACGCGCGACGCTGCATGTCCGCTGCGGCGGCGGATTTTATGTGCGCGCGCTGGCGCGCGACATCGGGGAATCTTTGCGCTGCGGCGCGCATCTTGCGGCGTTGCGGCGGACGCGCTGCGCGCCTTTTGATTCCGCCGCGCCGCTGCGGGAGGTCGCGGCGGCGTCGCCGGAGGAGCGGTCGCCGAAATATGTCGCGTCTTTGGCGGCGACGCTTTCGCATCTGCCGCGCCGCGATTTGGACGGGGACGCCGCGCGCGCGCTGGGAGGCGGACGCGAAATTAACGGAACGGACGGGATTGACGGTTCGGAGGAACGCGTACGTTTCTTTTGCGAGGGGCGTTTCGCCGGGGTGGGCGCGGTTTCTGGCGGACGCGCGCGCGGCGAAAAAATGTTGTCGTGGACGCGGGAGGCGCGATGACGGACGCGAACGAAGAACGCAAAAATACGGAACTTGTGGCGCGTCTCGCCGGCGGCGCGCTGCGGGAGCAGCGGGCGAGTCGCCGCTGGGGGGTGTTTTTTCGCCTGCTGTTTTTCGGCTATGTGATTGCGATGACGGCGGTGTTGCTTGCGGACACTTCGGGCGAATTCGTATACGACGGTCCGCACGCCGCGGTGGTGGAAATTTCCGGCGTCATCGCGGCGGGCGGCGATTCCGATTCGCTGCGGATTAACGGCGCGCTGCGCGAGGCGTTTGAGAATCCGGCGGCGAAGGGGATAATTTTGCGCATCAACAGTCCCGGCGGTTCGCCGGTGGAATCCAACCGCATTTATCGCGAGTTGCGGCGGCTGCGCGGGCTGCATCCGGACAAGAAAGTGTACGCGGTGGCGGGCGATTTGTGCGTTTCCGGCGGATATTACATCGCCGCCGGGGCGGACGAAATTTATGTGGACGACAACGGCATCATCGGTTCCATCGGCGTGATTTTGGCGGGCTTCGGCTTTACCGGGGCGATGGAAAAACTCGGCGTGGAACGGCGGGTGCAGACCGCCGGCGACAACAAAAACATGCTGGATCCGTTTTCGCCCGAAGATCCGCGGGACGCGGCGCGCATCGGCGCGATTTTGGATTCGGTGCATCAAAACTTCGTCGCCGCCGTGCGCGAGGGGCGCGGCGAACGGCTTTCGGGGCGGACGGAGGTGTTTTCGGGCGCGGTGTTTTCGGGCGCGCGCGGCGTCGAACTGGGGCTGGCGGACGGCGTCGGCGATTCCGGATATGTCGCGCGCGAAATTCTCGGCGTGGACGAACTCGTCTTTTATAACGACGCCGATTTTTTGGATTTCGTGTTCGATCGTCTCGGCGCGAAAATTTCCGCTTTTTTGCAAACCGCTCCGGCGCTGCGTTAACGCGGGCGATTTTCTTGCCATAAGAGAAATCGCGGACGAAATTTTTATTGTAAAGAAAATTGTCAACGCCGCGAAGCGGCGAGAAATTTCCGCTTTCGGCGTGGAGATTCCGGCTTTCGCCGGAATGGATAATTAGATTCTTTTTCATAAACCGCCGCGCGTTATCGTTGCGCGTTATAATGCCGCCGTGGACGAGATGGAAGAATATTTGAATTTCGCCGGGCGGCTGGCGGACGCGGCGCGGGAGACGGCGATGCCCTATTTTCGCGGCGCCGTCGCGGTGCAAAACAAGGGCGACGATTCGCCGGTGACCGTCGCCGACCGCGAATGCGAAAAAAAAATGCGCGCGCTTATCGCCGAAACATATCCGCGGCATTCGGTATACGGCGAGGAATTCGGCGGCGAAATCGGCGGCGGATTCGTCTGGGTGCTGGATCCGATCGACGGCACGCGCAGTTTTATTAGCGGTTCGCGGCAGTTTTGTGCGCTCGTCGCTTTGGTGTGCGACGGCGCGCCGGTCGTCGGCGTGATTGATATGCCCGCGCTGGGCGAGCGGTGGGCGGGATGCGATTCGCCGCGTTGTCGCCGCGCGATTTTTAACGGCGCGCCGTGCGCGGTTTCGGGGCGGACGGAATTGTCGTCCGCGGTGATGGCGACGACGACTTTGGGCGTCGCCGAAGATTCGCGCGATTTGGCGTTGCGGCGTCTGTGTCGGCGGGCGGGGCATGTCCGTCTGGGCGGGGACGCTTCGGCGTTCGGCGCGTTGGCGTCCGGTTTTTTGGATGCGGCGGCGGATTACGAAATGGCGTGTTATGACTACTTGCCGCTGACGCCGATTGTGCGCGCGGCGGGCGGCGTCATCACCGACTGGCGCGGCGCGGCGCCGGCGTTCGTCGCGGGGACGACCGGCATTGTCGCGGCGGCGAGCGGCGCGCTGCACGAGGCGGCTCTGTCCGCGCTGGCGGGGGAATAAATGCGCCGCAAACTTTTGTGGGCGGCGGCGCTTGTTTTGCTGGCGCTGTTTTTCTTTTCCGCCCCGTTCTGGACGCGCTGATTTAACCGCGCTGCGCGAATTCCGTTTTTATCCGGCTTTCCCGCCGCCTCCCTTTTTTTCCATTCCTGCGAAAGCAGGAATCTCCGCCGCCGCAAAGCGGCGGGTAATTGTACATCCTTTACAATTTGCGCCTTCGGCGCGGAGATTCCTGCTTTCGCAGGAATGGGACGGGGAGCGAGGCGGAAATTGCGAAACGGTAAAAGCGAACAAAAAATTCCATTCCCGCTTTTGCGAGAATGGAACAAAGGCGAGGCGCGGTTTATAATGGCGCGATGCGAAGCCGCGAAACGGTAATCGGATTTTTGATGTTGGAGACGCGATTTCCGCGCATTGTCGGAGACGCCGGATGCGCCGCCACCTGGCATTTTCCGGTGATTTACGAAACGGTGCCGGGGGCGTCTCCGGCGCGGACGGTGCGGGGGAGGGCGCGCGGGTTGCTGCCGGCTTTCGTCCGCGCCGGGCAAAAACTCGTCGCGCGCGGCGCCGCCGGAATTGCGACCACCTGCGGATTTTTATCTTTGCGACAGCGCGAATTGTCCGCCGCATTGCCGGCGCCGGTGTTGTCGGGCGCGTTGTTGTCGGGGCGGCGTATGCAGGATTCGCTGCCGCCGGGCAAGAAACTCGGCATTTTGACGGCGTCCACGGGCGATTTGTCGGCGGCGCATTTGGACGCCGCGGGAATTGACGGTGCGCGGGCGGTCGTGGGCGGTCCGCCGCCCGATTCCGCCTTTGCCGCCGCGTTTTTGCGAAACCGCCCGCAACTCAACATTGACCGCGCGCGCGCGGAGATGGTCGTTGCGGCGCGGGAATTGTGCGGGCGCGGCAATATCGGCGCGCTGCTTTTGGAATGCGCGAATATGCCGCCCTACGCGGCGGCGGTGGAGGCGGCGGTCGGCGTCCAAACCCGCTCCCTCATAGACGCGGTCGCCGATTTTCGCCAAACTCTCCCGTAAAATTCTTAATTCGCTCCGAATTTCCGCCTCTCGCCTCCGATTCCATTCCTGCACCCACCCGTCCTATTCTTGCCTCTTTTTTCCATTCCTGCGAAGGCAGGAATCTCCGCGCCGAAGGCGCAAACTGTCGCCGAAGGCGTACAATTACCCGCCGCTTTGCGGCGGCGGAGATTCCTGCCTTCGCAGGAATGGGACGAGGGATGCAGGAATAGGACGGGGGGGAATGCAAGAATTACGGGGGGCGAAAAAAATTGCGGCTATGGAATCAGCAGGATTTTGGGGGCGGCGATTTTTCCGGCGGACAAGTCGGCGAAAGCGCGCGCGCCGTCTTTCAGCGGGCGGGTCTCAAACCAGTCCAGCGCGCCGAGACGCCCCTCCGCCATCCACCGCACGGTTTCCGCGAATTCCGCCGCCGTGTAGGTGTATACGCCGCAAAGGACAATCTCCCGCAAAGTCGCGCGCCGCATGTCCGCGCCGCCTTCGGATTCCGCCAGTCCGATGTGCGCGATGACGCCGCCCGCCGCCGCCGTCGCCGTCGCCCGTTTGCGGCTGTCCGCCCCGCCGACCGCGTCTATGACGATGTCCGCCTGCGGCAAATCTTCCGGCGCGGAGACGATAAAATCGCCGATCTTTTGCAGCACGTTTCGGCGCAGCGGATTGGTTTCGGCGATATGGATTTTCGGCACCCCCCGCGCCGCCAGAGACAACGCCGCCGCCGCGCCGATTGCGCCGCCGCCCAGCACCGCCGCCGCGCATTCCTCCGCCGACAAATGCAGATGCCGGAGGGCGGTCGCCGCCGCGTGATGACCGCACGCCAGCGGTTCGGCGAGCGCGCCCTGCCGCAAAGAAAGCGGCGGCGGCAGCGGCAGAATGTTTTCGCGCGGCGCGGCGAGATATTCGGCGAACGCCCCCTCCCGCGGCGGCATCGAAAGAATCTCCCGCCGGACGCACAAATTGGAACGCCCGCGGCGGCAAAAATCGCATTTGCCGCACACCGCCAACGGATTGACGATAACCTTTTCGCCGCCGGATTCGCCTGCCGCCTCGTGTCCCAAAATCAGCGGCGGCGGACGGCGTTCGTCGTGTCCGAAAAAAGCGTGCATATCCGAACCGCAAATTCCCGCGGCGGCGACCGCGACAACCGCGTCCGCGGAAGAAGAATCGCCGGGCGGCGGACGGTCGACAAAATGCAGCGACCGCGGCGCGTCATACACCAGCGCCTTCATCGCCGAAATCGCCGAATCGTTTTCATTCCGCGAATCCGATTCCGATTCGCGGCGCGGAAATTTTTGGCATTCCGCCGCGCCGCGAATGTATTAAAAAAATGTTTCGCGCGGCGGCGAAAATGCGTCGCCGCCGCGGCGTATTTTTTCTAAAACAAAACGCGGTAATTCGCGCGGCCGGAATGCAAATCATTTTTGCGGATGCAGCGGAAAAGTTTCATCGGCGAACCATTTTTGCAGACGCACGTCAGCGGTGCGGGCGTGCGCCTCCATTCCTTCGCGCCGCGACAGCCGCGCCGCCGCCGCGCCGATTTCGCGGTTCGCGTCCCGCGTCATCCGCTGCCAGGTGACGGTTTTCATAAACTTGGCGACCGACAAGCCGCCGGTGTGGCGCGCCGCGCCGCGGGTCGGCAGAATATGATTCGGACCGGAAACCTTGTCGCCGTACGCCACCGTCGTCTCCTCGCCCAAAAAAAGCGAACCGTAGTTTTGCAGACGCGCCAGCCACCATTCCAAATCCGCGCAATGCACCTCCAAATGTTCGGCGGCATATTCGTCCGCCCGCGCCGCCGCCGCCTCGCGCGAATCGGCGACCGCGACCTCGCCGCATTCCGCCCACGCCGTTTCGGCGAATCCGCGGTTCGGTTCGGGAAGCGCCGCGACAAGTTCCGGAACGCGCGCCAGCACCTCGCGCGCGAGTTTTTCCGACGACGAAATCAGCCACGCCGGCGAATTCGGGCCGTGTTCGGCCTGTCCGACCAAGTCGGCGGCGACAATCTCCGCGTCCGCGGAATCGTCCGCGACGATTAAAATTTCGGTCGGGCCGGCGAACATGTCAATTCCGGCGCGCCCGTACAATTGCCGCTTCGCCTCGGCGACATATTGATTCCCCGGACCGGCCAGCACGTCGGCGGGACGCCCGGAAAACAATCCGAAGGCGAGCGCGGCGATCGCCTGCGCGCCGCCTAAATTTAAGATAATATCCGCGCCGCACAAATCCAGCGCATACAAAACTTCCGGATGAATTCCGCCGCGCGATTCGTGCGGCGGCGAACACGCCGCCACCGTCTCCACGCCCGCCGCCTTCGCCGTCGCGACGCTCATCACCGCCGAGGCGATGTGCGCGAAACGCCCGCCCGGCGCATAACAGCCCGCCGTTTGCACCGGCAAATGTTTTTGTCCGGCGACGAGTCCGGGCGCCATTTCGGTTTCAAAATCGCAAAGCCGCGCCTTTTGTTCCGCCGCGAAACGCCGCACCTGTTTCAGCGCGAACGCGATGTCGTCCTTCGCCGCCGGCGAAACCTTGTCCGCCGCCGCCCGCACGGATTCGGCGGAAACGACAATGTCGCCCGTCCAGCCGTCCAACTCCGCCGCATATTTGCGCGCCGCATCCTCGCCGCCGCCTTCAATGTCGGCGACAATCTTGCGCACGCGTTCGCGCACCTGCGCGTCCTCCGAACGCGGCGGCGGCGCGGTTTTTTTCAGATATTCAACGGGCATTGCGAGACGGGTTATCGCCCGCTTTCGCAATTGAGCATCCAGCGGACGCCGAATTTGTCTATGACCATTCCGAAATAGTCGCCCCAAAACGCGTCTTCGGGTTCCATCACTTTTTTCGCGCCTTCGGCGGACAGCGCGGCGTAAATCGCATCCAACTCGGCGCGCGATTCGGGCGACAACGACACCGAATATCCGCCGAACGATTCCTTTTCTCCGCCGGGCGGAATGTCGCTCCCCAGCAGCATTCCGTTCGCAAGCGGCAGCGCGACATGCATAATTTTTTGCGCGTCCGCGTCCGACATTTCGCCGAAAGCGCCTTCGGGCGCGTCCGCAAAGCGCATTTTTTCGGCGAACTCGCCGCCGAAAACTTCGCGGTAAAACGCAAACGCCGCTTCGCAGTCGCCGTTGAAATGCAGATATACGTTCGGCGTCTTCATCAGTGCGCCGCCCATTCCACGGTGCTGAGATCGACGCCGTCTTTGTGCATTTCCCACAGCGGCGACAGGTCGCGCAGTTTGCCGATTTTTTCGCGCAGCAGATTCACCAGAAAATCCACCTCTTCCCCGGTCGTAAAACGCCCGATCGAAAAACGGATGCTGGAATGCGCGAGTTCGTCGTTACGCCCCAGGGCGCGCAAGACATAGGACGGCTCCAAAGACGCCGAAGTGCAGGCGGAGCCGCTGGACACCGCGACATCCTTGATCGCCATAATCAGCGATTCGCCCTCCACGAAATTGAACGAAATGTTCAGGTTGTGCGGGACGCGATTCGCCAGGTCGCCGTTGATGTAAATCTCCTCCATTCCGCGGACGCCGGCGAGCAGCTTGTCGCGCAATTCGGCGACGCGCGCGCGTTCGGATTCCATCTCTTCGGCGGCGATGCGGCACGCCTCGCCCATTCCGACAATTTGATGCGTGGGCAGAGTGCCGGAACGCATGCCACGTTCGTGGCCGCCGCCGTGCATTTGCGCGGAAATTCGTACGCGCGGCTTGCGCCGCACATACAGCGCGCCGATTCCCTTCGGGCCGTAAACCTTGTGCGCCGAAAGCGAAAGCAAATCCGCGCCCGCCTCGTTTACGTCCGTCTTAATTTTGCCCGCCGCCTGCGCGGCGTCCGTGTGGAAAACCGCGCCGCGTTCGCGGCAGAGCGCGGCGATTTCGGCGAGCGGCTGCACGACGCCGATTTCGTTGTTGACCCACATCACCGAAACGAGAATCGTGTCGTCGCGGAACGCCGCCTTCAATTTTTCCAAATCCAGCAGCCCGTCCGGCTCCGGCGTCAGATAGGTCGCCGTAAAACCCTCGCGTTCCAGTTCGCGCACGGTGTCCAAAACCGCCTTGTGTTCGGTCTTCACGGTGATGATGTGTTTTCCTTTTTTTTCGTTGAAATGCGCCGCGCCCTTCAGCGCGAGATTGTTGGATTCGGTCGCGCCGGAAGTCCAGATAATTTCGCGCGGGTCGGCGGAGAGCAGGTCGGCGACATTTTTGCGCGCCTCTTCCACCGCCTTTTCCGCCTCCCAGCCGAAGGCGTGCGAGCGCGAGGCGGGATTGCCGAACGCCCCGTCCTTCGTCAAAAACCGCGCCATACATTCGGCGACGCGCCCGTCCACCGGCGTGGTGGCGGAATAGTCAAAATAAATCGGCGTTTTCATACAAATCTCCCTGAAACATAAATGAACGAACCGCAATCCTACCACAACTCCCCCGAAACGTCAAATTCGCCCGCGCCGCCTTCGTCCGCCCGAATGTCGCCGGAAGCCGGGGCGGCGAATTCCCGCTACGCCGTCGCCTCGCCGATTGCGGCGGCGAGTTTTTCCGCCAATTCGGCGATGTGGTCGTCGTCAATGATGAACGGCGGGGCGATCAGCAGATGATCGCCGCGTTCGCCGTCCATCGCGCCGCCGATTCCGTAAACCATCAGACCGCGGGCGAAGGCGGCGTTTTTGACGCGCGCGTGAATTTTTCGTTCCGGCGCGAACGGCGTCCTGCCTTCGGCGACGAATTCCATCCCCCAAAACAAGCCGCGTCCGCGAATGTCGCCGACATGCGCGTTTTCGCCGCAGGCATCGCGCAACGCCGCCGCCAACTTCGCCCCCTTTTCGTTGACGCGCGCGAGCAAATCATGCCGCCGGATTTCATTCATCACCGCGACTCCCGCCGCGCAGGCGGCCGGATGACAGAGATAGGTGTGTCCGTGCCGGAACGCGCCGGAACCGCCGGCGACCGCGGCGTATATTTTTTCGTCGCACAGCATCGCGCCCAGCGGCTGCACGCCGCCGCCGAGTCCCTTTGCGATGCAGACCATATCCGGGACGATTCCCTCGCGTTCAAACGCGAACATCGTTCCGGTGCGTCCGGTCCCGCACATTACTTCGTCCAAAATTAACAAAACGCCGTGGCGGTCGCAAATTTCGCGGATGCGGCGGAAATATCCCTCCTCCGCGCAAACCGCGCCCAGCGTCGCGCCGGACACCGTTTCGGCGACGAACGCCGCCACCGTCTCCGCGCCGAGCTGCAGTATTTTTTCTTCCAGACAATCGGCGGCGCGTCTTCCGTATTCCTCCGCCGATTCGTTTTCCCGCCCCCCCCGCCAATAATGGCACGGGTCTATGTGGTGCGCGTTCGCGGACAGCAGCGGCGCGAACATTTCGCGGCGCATCGGATTATGCCCCGCCGAAAGCGCGCCGAGAGTCGCGCCGTGATAACTTTGGCGGCGCGCGATAATGTTTTTTCGCGCCGGTTCGCCGCGTTCCAAAAAGTATTGCCGCGCGAGTTTGAGCGCGGATTCCACCGCCTCCGAACCGCCGCAGACAAACCAGACGCGGTTAAGATTCGGCGGCGCGGCGTCCGCCAGAATCGCGGCGAGTTCCTCGGCGGGCGCGGAAGTAAAAAAGGAAGTGTGCGCCCACGCGACCGCGTCTATTTGTTTTTTGACGGCGGCGGAAATCGCGGCGTTGGAATGCCCCAGACAAGACACCGCCGCGCCGCCGCAGCCGTCCAAATAGCGGCGTCCGTCCGTATCGACCAAATATACGCCGTCCCCGTACGCGACGGTCGGCAGACGCCCGCCGATGATTCGCGGAAAAATATGCGATTCGTTCATTTTTTTAATTTCCTTTATTCCGGCGATTTCATCCGCGCGCCGGAAGGATCAAACGCCGCGCCGTCAATGATATTTCCGGCGAAACGTTCGCCGCCGACATCCACCGAAACCGTTTTCGCCGAAAGCGAATCGCGGCGCAAAAACGCCAGCGCGACCGGTTTTTGTACGCGATGCCCGAAGGCGGCGGAAGTCGTGCGTCCGCAAACTCGCCCGCCGTCGTACACCGGTTCTTCGCCGCACGGAAACGCCTGCCCGTCTTCCAAAACAATGCTGACGAGTTTTTTACCGGATTGAAAAGAACGCGCCGCGTCGCGTCCGACAAACGGCGTATCCCAGTCCAGCGCGAACTCCATTCCGGCGTCCGCCGGATATACGCCGGAATCCAATTCGCGGTGATACGCGGCGAATCGTTTTTCGATGCGCATCGCGTCCTGCGCGTACAATCCCGCCGGAGTCGCGCCGGATTCTTCCAATACGGCGCAAATCGTTTTCGCGTCCGCGGGGGCGCAGGAAATTTCCCATCCGAATTCCCCGATATACGACAGTCGCGCGGCGTGCGCGGGGCGTCCGGCGATTTCGGTTTCGGCATGATGAAAATATCGCAACCCGCGCAATTCGGAAACGGCGGAAATGTCGCGCGCCTTTTCGCCGAAAAGTCCGATGCGCGCGCGCGCGCCGGATTCGTCCGTAATTTGTACGCGTTCTTCTTCGCGCAAAAGACGGCGCAAATGCGACAAGTCGCGTCCGACATCGGCGGCGCCGGTATACAAACGATAATGCTCGTCGCCGAACCGCAGGGCGGTAAGATCACTTTCTATTCCGCCGTGTTCGTTCAACATCAGCGTGTAAATAATTCGCCCGGACGGGCGCGCCATTTGATTCGTGCATACCCGGTTCAGAAACGATTCGGCGTCCGCACCGTGTACGGAAATGACGCCCAAAAATGACAGGTCAAAAATCGCCGCCGCGCCCGCCCGCCGCACTTCTTCGGCGGTCTGGAAAAACCACGACGGACGGGCGAAAGTCGCTTCCGGTTCCCCCGTCTTGCCGAAATATAACGGGCGTTCCCAGCCGGCGGTCTGCCCGAAATGCGCGTTATGTTTTTGCCATATTTCGTGCAGCGGCGGCAGACGCAAATTGCGGACGGTGCGCGGCGTGCGTCCGGGACAGGCGATTTCGTACGCCCGCCCCAGCGTTTCCGGGGCGCGTTCGGCGAGGGCGGCGGCGGAGTTCCAGCATCGCGGAAACCGCCTGGGATCGGCTTCGGGAAGCGGAATGCTCGGAGGTGCGCCGCAAATCATTTCCGCCAACGCCCGTCCCGTCCCGCCGCCGCAGGCGACTCCGACGGAGTTCATCCCGCATCCCAAAAACAATCCCGGCGTCTCCGCCGTTTCGCCCAATAAAAACGCGCCGTCCGGAGTAAAACTTTCGGGGCCGTTTACCAAGGTTTTAATTTCGGCGTCCGCCAAGGCCGGTACGCGATGCAATGCGTTTTGCATCATCGGTTCGAAATGTTCCCAATCTTCGGGAAGCAATTGAAAGGCGAAGTTCGCGAAGCGGGAAGGATCGGCGGCGCGCGCGTGCGGTTCGAAACAGCCGACCAGCAATCCGCCCGATTCCTCGCGCAAATATAAATATGAATCCTGATCCGCCAGCACCGCCGCGCATTCCGCCGCCCCGGCGAACGGTTTCGTCAGCAAATAAAAATGTTCGCAGGGCCACAGCTGCGCCGCCGCCCCCGCCGTCTTCGCCATTTCCGGACTCCACAAACCGCAGCAGACGGCGACGGCGTCGCAGCGAATTGTTTCGCCGTTCGCCGCGCGCACGCCGGCGACCTTTCCGTTTTTCGTCAGGATCTCCGCCACGCCGATATTTTCGTACACTTTCGCCCCGGCGTTTTTCGCGCCTTTCGCCAAAGACGCGCATACATCGGTCGGCCCCGCCCGCCCGTCGTCCGGCGACCATACCGCCCCGATAATGTCGTCCGTATTCAGCAGCGGCCAGCGTTCCTTCGCCTCGGCGGGGGGGATTTCTTCCGCCCGCACGCCGCACGACTTCGCCGCCGCAACCTGCCGCCGAATATGCGTCAGCCGTCCGGGCGTCCGGGCGACCGACAGCGAACCGACATTCCGCCAGCCCGCCGACTGTCCCGTCTCCGCCTCCAAACGGGAATATAACTCCCGCGAATAGCGGACGATTTCGGTCATGCGGGCGGTGTTGCGCAGCGCCCGCACCTGTGCGGCGGAATGCCACGTTGTCCCGGCGGACAGCGTATTTTTTTCCAGCAAAACGGCGTCCGCCCCCAGACGGGAAAGATGATACAAAACCGAGCAACCCGTCACCCCGCCGCCGATGACGACAACGGAAACACGGGCGGGCAAGGCGGCGGTCATTTTCGGATTGTAGCAGATGCGGCGCGCCGAAAAACTTGCCGAATTTGTGGACAAAATAGCGACAATCCGGAAATTAGTTTCAATTTTTCGGCAGTTTGTTCGGAAATTATGCAAATTTTTGCTACGATGGGGACGCGCCGAGGAGTTTTTGGGATGAGCCGGGGCGGGTTTTTCAGATTCAGGAGAGAGGAGAGAGCAATGAAAAATGTATTTTGCAAGATTTGGGCGGCGGCGGCGTTCGCCGTTTCCGCGCTGTTTGCCGCGCCTGCCTTGGCGGAGTGCGATCTTTGCACATTGGCGAAAAACAACGACTGGGCGGCGGCGGAGACGCTTTTGGACAATTCGCCTCCCGTAAATTCCGGTTCCGACGCCGTCGCCGTTGATGTTAACGGGA
>JBPCXA010000098.1:0-4757 GCA_051008975.1 Gammaproteobacteria bacterium | reverse complement strand
GGTTTGCGGCGAAACCGTAGTTCCGTCCGGATTAAGCAGGTCAAAGAAATCCCGCACGAAAGTGGCGTGAATATCCGTCGATATTCTGACGACAATCATGCTGATGCTGCCGGACAAATCCACATTGTCCGAACCGCCGCCGGGAATCGACAGAGCCACACTTTCGCTGGACGGGGCGAAAACCGCCATCGTCGCCTGTTGCGCATTGGCGGGAATTATCGCCGTTCCCGCCGCCAACAAAACGGCGGACAAGACGGCGAAACGGGCGGTTATCCGCCGCCGAACATTTCCGCGCGACGGGCGATTAAACCTCCCCCCCCCCCCCCCCCCCCTTGAATCGGCGTGAAAATGGCGTTCAGAACGCCATACACCGCCCATAACGGACGGGAAAGAGAAAAAATGAAATTTTTCATAAAAAAGTCCTTTCTGCTGTAAAAAACGCCGTACACGCCAATCTCCCAGATCGCCGCCCCAACGCCTTCCGATGGATAGTATACCACGAGAATTCCCAAAAGTGCAACTTTTTTTCTCCGAATGCAAAATTTTTTTCGTCCCCCCGCAAAGAGATTCCGGCTTTCGCCGGAGTGGCGGTTTTTTTTAATGTTTTCGGATACCGCCAAATTCAGCATTGTCCGCAAAGACAAAAAGAACCCGCCATTCCGGCGAAAGCCGGAATCTCCTTCGCCGAAGGCGAATCCGCCATTCCCGCCTCTCCCACAATCCCACTTTCCCCCCCCCCCCCCCGTCTCATTCCTGCGAAGGCAGGAATCTCCGCCGCCGCAAAGCGGCGGGAAATTGTACGCCTTCGGCGACAGTTTGCGCCTTCGGCGCAGAGATTCCTGCCTTCGCAGGAATGGGATTAAAAGGCGGACGGTTATAATGCGCGGATGACGCGTCCGCGTATCGGATTTTTGATTATCGGCGACGAGATTTTGTCGGGGCGGACGGCGGAAAAGAATCTGCCCGCGCTGTCCGAAATTCTCGCCGAAAAAGGACTGGCGGTGGACGAAGCGCGGATTGTGCGGGACGCGCCGCCGCAAATCGCCGCGCCGCTGCGGCAAATGCGGGCGGAATGCGGAGTTGTATTCACCAGCGGCGGCATCGGTCCGACCCACGACGACATGACGGCGGACGGCGTGGCGCTGGCGTTCGGCGTCGCGGCCGAGGAAAACAAGGAAGCGGCGGCGTTGCTGGCGGATTTTTACGCCCGCCGCGGTTTGGAATTCACGCCCGCCCGCCGCCGAATGGCGCGCGCGCCGAAAGGGGCGGCGATTCTCAAAAGCGAATTTCCGGGCGCGCCCGGATTTGTGATGGAGAATGTTTTCGTCTGCGCCGGCGTGCCGGAGATTTTTCGCCTGATGGCGGCGGCGGCGTGCGCGCGCCTGCCCGAATATCCGCGCCGCCATTCCGTCGTTTTGCGGGCGGACTGCCCGGAAAGCGAACTCGCCGCCGCGCTGGCGGATATTCAACGGCGCAATCCGCGATTGCAAATCGGAAGTTATCCGCGCGCCGACCAGGGCGCATATTATTCCCGTCTCGTCTTCGGCGGCGAAGACAAAAACGCGGCGGCGGCGGCGATGCGCGAAATGGCGGATTTTCTCTCCCGCAACGGCTATCGCAGTTCCGAGATTCCCGAAAAATAAGGGGATAACACACAAAAATATGCGCGGCGGATTTGTAATGCTTTACCCCCCGCCGCTTGCGGGGGCGGGGTGCGGAGAATCGCAAATTGAGTTTGGAAACACCGCAAAAGCCCACCCCACACGACTTGCTGACTGTCGTCAGCAAATCGCACTCCCCCCCGCAATCGGCGGGGAGTAAAAAACGGCTTTTCTATTCGCGGTTGCCGGCGAACATCATCAGCAAATGCATCAAACTCTGAAATATATTCAAGAGCATGATGTACAGGGTCATCGTGACCATAATGTAGTTGTCCTCGCCGCCGCGCACGACGTTGTTGATGGTGAACAAAATGAAGCCGGAGGCGATGACGATGAACACCGAGGAAATCGCCAAAGACAGCGCCGGAATGCCGATGAACCAATTAAGAATCCCCAGCACGAACGCCATCACCATTCCGATGAACAGCATTTTGAACAGGGACGGCGAGGCGAAGTTGCGCTTGGTCGTCGTCGCGTAGCCGGCGAGAATGAAGAAAATCGCCGCCGTGCCGCCGATCGCGGTGGCGACAATTTCCAGCCCGTTGCGCAGACTGCCGAGTGCGTAGCCGACCAGCGGTCCGACAAAATAGCCCATCACAAAAGTAAACACCAGCAGCCAGCCGATGCCCGCCGCGCTTTCGCGGTTGCGAATCACCATCGCCTGCAGCCCGAACATCGCGCCCAAAAAGACGATCAGCGACAGCCAGCCGGCGTACGCCATCAGCGGAAACAGCGCGCCGACAAACGCCCCGGCGATCGTCGGCAGCAGCGTGATGCCGAGCAGCATATAGGCGTTGCGCAGAACGCGGTTGGTTTGCGCCGCCGGGACGGCGAACGGATGGGCGGTGGAAGAATGATTCATTGCGTCTCCTCGTTGTGGGTGTGAAGTGTCATCGCCGGAATTATAACGATCGCGGCGGCGAAAGTCAACTTTGTCAACTTTTTCGCGGGTCGGTTTCGACGAAACTTTGGCGGTCGGCGGCGCGCGCGAACCATTCCGCCAGACGGGGGCGGGAATCGCGCCAGTCCGCCCAGCCGGTCAGCGGCATCCGGAACAGCCAAAAATCCAGAAAACAAAAGCACGCGACATCGCTGACGTCCATTCCCCCGCGTCCGGCGGCGTCCTTTTCCAGCGCGTCCAAAACGCGCTCCGTCTTGCCGAAAAGCCATTGTCGCCATTTCGCGGCGATTGCTACGTCCGGCGCGACTTTTTTCGCCATAATCAGCGAAAGCGCGGAATCGGTCGCGCCCTCCACCAGCGCCTCGCGGGTTTTCGTCGCCAGACGGGCGTCGGCGTCGGCGGGCAAAAAACGCGGCGAATCGGAAAGGGAATCCAAATACTCGCAAATGACGCGGGAATCCACGACCGCCGCGCCGTCCGCCAAAATCAACGCCGGCACCTTGTGCAGCGGATTCGCCGCCAGCACCCGCGGATCGTCGTCCCACACCGCCGCCGGAATCATTTCGCAGGGAATTTGTTTTTCCAGCGCGATCACCCGTGCCTTGCGGGCGTAAGGGCTGGTCGGCGTCATTAAAATTTTCATCGTCATCGGTTTCCCTCCGCGAACAAAAATTCGCGTCATCTTAAAAATCGTATTTTAGCGCATCCGGCGATTTTGTGCAATACGCGCCGGATTTAACGCGTCCGGCGGTTTTATTTCGCTTTCGGGCGGCGGGGCGGAGCGGCGGCGGCGGATTCGCCGCATTGACCGCGGTGCCGCAGGGCATGATCGGCGAGGGTTAGCGCGAGCATCGCCTCGGCGACCGGCACCGCGCGGATGCCGACGCATGGATCGTGCCGTCCGGTCGTGGCGACGGTGGTTTCCTTGCCGGCGGAATCAATCGTGCGGCGCGGAATGCGGATGCTGGCGGCGGGCTTGACCGCCAGCCGCGCGACAATATCCTGTCCGCTGGAAATGCCGCCGAGAATTCCCCCGGCGTTGTTGGAGACGAATCCGTCCGCGGTAATTTCGTCGCCGTGGGTTTCGCCGGTCTGCCCGGCGGCGGCGAATCCGGCGCCGATTTCCACGCCTTTCACGGCGTTTATGCCCATCAGCGCGCGGGCGATGTCGGCGTCCAGCCGGTCAAACACCGGCTCGCCCCATCCCGCCGTCATATTGCGGGCGACGACTTCCACGATTGCGCCGCACGAATCGCCGTCGCGCCGCAATTGTCTGATTTTTTGTTCGAGGGCGGGGACGACGGAATTGTCGGCGGCGAAAAACGGATTTTCTTCGGTCGCCTTCCACGACTTAAACGGCGCGTCGATTCCGCCCATTCGCGCGAGACGCCCGCAAATTCGCACTTTCCACCGCGCCAGAACTTTGCGCGCGACCGCCCCGGCGGCGACTCGGGCGGCGGTTTCGCGCGCGGAGGAACGCCCGCCGCCCCGATGATCGCGGATACCGTATTTTTGCGAATAGGTGAAATCGGCGTGTCCGGGGCGGAAAGTTTGCCGCAAATTGTCGTAATCGCGCGATTTGGCGTCGGTGTTGCGGATTAAAATTCCGATCGGCGCGCCGGTGGTTTTGCCCTCAAAAACGCCGGAAAGAATCTCGGCGCGATCGGCTTCCCGCCGCTGGGTTACGTTTTTCGACGTGCCGGGGCGGCGGCGGTCCAAATCCCGCTGCAAATCGTCTTCGGCGAGGGAAATTCCGGGCGGACAGCCGTCTACGACGCATCCTAACGCCGCCCCGTGGCTTTCGCCGAAAGTGCAGACGCAAAACAACCGACCGAAAGTATTGCCGGACATATCCGAAAGTATAGCAAAATACGGCGGCGGCGGGGAATACAGAACGGCGGACATATCATTCCCGCCCCCTTTATCCCATTCTTGCTCCTCCCCCCCGCCGTCCCATTTTCCCCCGCCCGTCCCATTCCTGCGAAGGCAGGAATCTCCGCCACCGCAAAGCGGCGGGAAATTGTACAATTACCGCCTTCGGCGTATAGATTCCTGCCTTCGCAGGAATGGGACGGGTGGTTAAAGCGAAAAATCAAAGTAAACAAAGAGATTCCGGCTTTCGCCGGAATGGCGGTTTTTTTATGTTTTCGGATACCGCCAGATTCGGTATTGTCCGCAAAGACAAAAAGCACCGC
>JBPCXA010000097.1:0-2646 GCA_051008975.1 Gammaproteobacteria bacterium | reverse complement strand
AAAATTTGGAGCCGAGGGGAGTTGAACCCCTGACCTCAGCATTGCGAACGCTGCGCTCTACCAACTGAGCTACGGCCCCGGTCAAGGGCGTATTTTAACGCGTTTCGCGCGAATTTCGTACGCCGATATAATCCGGCGATGCCCGCCCCGCCCGCGATTTCCGCGCCCCGCGCCGCCGATTTCGCCGCCGCGGTCGTCCGCTGGCAAAAAAAACACGGGCGGCGCAATCTGCCGTGGCGGGCGGACGGCGATCCGTATAAAATATGGCTGTCCGAAGTGATGCTGCAGCAGACGCGGGCGGCGGCGGTGATTCCGTATTATCAAAAATTCGTCCGCAGGTGGCCGGACGCCGCGTCCTTGGCGCGCGCCCGCCCCGATTCGGTGATGGCGGCGTGGAGCGGGCTGGGATATTACGCCCGCGCGCGCAATTTGCATTTCGCCGCGAAAATTTTCCGCCGCGACGGATTTCCGCAAACCGCCGCGCGGTGGCGGGAAATTCCGGGCGTCGGCAGAAGCACCGCCGCGGCGATTGCGGTGTTTTCGCGCGGGGAACGCGCCGCGATTTTGGACGGCAATGTCAAGCGGGTGCTGGCGCGCGCCTTCGCCGTGCGGACGGCGACGAACACCCCCGCCGGCGAAAAAGAATTGTGGGCGGTCGCCGAAACGCTGCCGCCGCCGTCCCGCGACATTCGCGCCTACACGCAGGGAATGATGGATTTGGGCGCGACGGTGTGCGTCCGCGCGTCCCCGAAATGCGGCGTTTGTCCGCTGTCTTCGTTCTGCGTTGCAAGGCGGCGCGGGCTGGAAAATACGCTTCCGCACCGTATTTCGCGCGGGAGAACGCCGTTGAAAAATGTCGCGATGGCGTTGCTTTTGCATCAAGGGCGCGTTTTTTTGGAAAAACGTCCGCCGTCCGGAATTTGGGGCGGACTGCGGTCTTTGCCGGAAAATGAATCGGCGGCGGCGTTAAAAAAAGAATGCGGGGCGCGCCTGCGATGCGAATTTATTTTGCGCGATACCGGCGAATTTTCGCACGCGTTCACCCATTTCCGACTGCGCGCGAAAGTGCTGGTTTGGGAATGCGCCGCCGCGCCCGCGTTTTCGGACGGCGACGGCGCGTGGTATGAACGCCGCGCCCTGCCGCGCGCCGCGCTGCCGTCTCCGATTAAAAAATTTTTGCAAAGTTTGGAATGACCGTCCGAAACGGCGCGGCGGAATCGGATTGCCGTCTCGCCCCCGACATTTATCGGGGACGAGAGTGGAAAAAAGATTTGCAAAGACAAATCCTTGCCTTTTCACCCTCCGCCTTTGGCGGGGGGTCAAAATTCGCAAAGCGAATTTTGGGGGGGTGGAAATCCGCCGACTCTGTACCGCCTCCCGCGATTCCGTTTTCACGGAATCGCACCCCCCTCCGCAAGCGGAGGGGGGTGAAATAGTTCGCCGCCCCACCGCCCCTCGCCGCCATTCCGGCGAAAAAAAAATGCAAAAAAGTTGCACATTCCGCCTCATCGGTGGTAAGATAGCGTTCGTTAAGGATTAATAATGTCCCCGCTTGCCGGGGGTGCTGTCCGATAGAACACCTCCGGGAAAGAGGCGGCAGTATCTTTTCACATTATTGATGCCTTAACAGCGCCCGGCGCGTCCCGCCGGATTTTGATAGGAGAACAACAATGAAAACAAAAATCGCCATTTTGACAATCGCCGCCGCCTTGCTGTCGGGGTGTGCGTATCAAGCGATCCCGGATGTGAATCCGGCGGTGTCCGTGTACCAAAGTTATGGGGATAAGGTTCCCGGGCGGTTTGCGCTGTATGTCAATGCCGATGAAATGGAGGACACCATCAAACCCTCGGGGTACGCTTGCTCTTCGCACTCTTATCCTGTGGACGCGCGGTCGCAATTCGTGACCTCCGCCCAGCAAACTCTTGAGAATATTCTCGAGGAAGTGGAGTTTGTAGATGCGCCGCTTGATCGCACCGTATTGACTTCCGATAACTACGATGGAATGGTCGTAGTAGAAGTTGATTCTTTTGAGGTTGAACTGCGCGCGATTCCCGGTTTTTGGACCTACGATTTAGACGCCGAGTCGGAAGTTATCATCAAGGTTTTTATTGATGATTCTGACGGGCGTTTATTCGGGGCCACCGTTGAAGGGGACGCTGATGATACAAGAGAAGGCGGACTCTTCTGCGATGGTGGTTCAGAAGCCGTAGGAGAATCTGTCAACGCTGCCATGAAAGAAGGGTTGCGCAATATGGCCGAAAGGTTGGCTAATTCAACACGGCTGCGCACAGAGGCGGAATAAAAAAAGGGCGGCGGAAGCCGCCTTTTTTTGTGGGGCGGCGGAGATTCCGGCTTTCGCCGGAATGGAATATTCTTTTAAGGGACGGTGGTTTATAATACGGATATGGCTCTTCCGCAATTTGAAAAGCACTCCGCGCAGGAGCGTAAATATACGACCTGCTATATGTGCGCCTGCCGCTGCGGCGTCCGCCTGACTTTGGAGGACGGCAAGATTCGCTTTGTGGAGGGCAATCCGAATCATCCGGTCAATCGCGGCGTTTTGTGCGCGAAGGGCAACGCGGCGATTATGAAACAAATGTCGCCGGCGAAACTGCGCGCGCCGCTGCTGCGCAAACCGGGAAGCG
>JBPCXA010000096.1:0-11875 GCA_051008975.1 Gammaproteobacteria bacterium | reverse complement strand
CGCCAAATTCGCCACGCCCGGCGTACATATCGGACTGTTTTGCTCCACGCCGATGGTGCCGCTTTCGCGCAACATCGGACGCAAACGCGCGATGAAAATGCTGCTGACCGGGGACGCGATGGACGCGCGCGAAGCGGCAGCGGCGGGGCTGATAAACGAAGTCGTCGCGGCGGACGAATTACCCCCCCGCTGCCTGCAATTGGCGGCACAAATCGCCGACAAATCGCCGCTCACGCTCAAAATCGGCAAGGAGGCGTTTTATCGGCAACAGGAAATGGGATTGCAGGAGGCGTACGAATACGCCGGCGAAGTAATGGCGCAAAATATGACCCGCCAAGACGCGCAGGAAGGCATCGGCGCGTTCGTGGAAAAACGCAAACCCGTCTGGCGCGGCGAATAGCCGACATTTTTACCGCCCCGCCGTCCTATTTTCGCGCCTTTGGCGCGGAGATTCCGGCTTTCGCCGGAATGGCGGTACTTTTAAGATATGGCGGAACTTTTGCCCTCTTAATTAAAATACGCCATTCCGGTGAAAAAACACCGCCATTCCGGCGAAAGCCGGAATCTCATTCGCCGAAGGCGAATTCGCTGCTCCGCCGCCGATTTTCGCCTCTCCCCCCGTCCCATTCCTGCGAAAGCAGGAATCTCCGCCGCCGCAAAGCGGCGGGAAATTGTACCGCCTTCGGCGTGGAGATTCCTGCTTTCGCAGGAATGGGACGGTCTCTTTCCCTTGATTTTGCGGAAATGGGACGGGGGGAGTTCGGCTATCCCGGGATTATTAAAATCGCCGCGACCGTTCTGCCGTCTCCCTGCAAAATGTTGTAGGTGCGGCAGGCGGCGGGGAGCGACATTATTTCCAGCGAAATGCCGGCGGCGGCGAACGGCGCGATCCACTCGGCGCGGTATGGCGGCGCGGTTTTTCCCGCGCCCAGCAAAAATACTTCGGCGCGGACGGTGTCCGCGATTCGCCGCAAATGCGCGCCGGTCAAAGACGCGGCGGCGGCGGGCAAATCCGCGTCCGCCGCGCCGTCCGCGGTCAATAAAACGCTGTTTTCGCGCCGCCCGCCGTTGATTTGCACAAAACCGTCGCCGTAGCCGTTGATGACAAAATCGCCGGGCGAATGATGCTGGTGAAGTTTCATTCCGCCGCCCCGAAAATATCCGAATATCCGGTATAATAACGCATTTTGCGCGATATGCAGCCCGAACAAACCGAACTAGATTCCGCCCCGCCGCCGCCGCCGATAAAAGTGGCGCTCGCCGGCGCGGGAGTCGTCGGCGCGGGCGTGTTGCGGTTGCTTTCGCGGCATGCGGAAATTATCGCCGCCCGCTGCGGACGGCGGATTGAAGTATGCGCGGTCGCCGTGCGGGATGTCAACCGCGCGCGCAAACGGTTGCCGCCGGAATTCGCCCCGCTGCTGGCGGAAGGATGGCGACATGCGGCGGCGCATCCCGAAGCCGATATTACGGCGGAATTGATGGGCGGCGAAACGGACGCCCGCGAATGCGTCATCGCCGCGCTGAAAAACGGCAAGGCGGTGGCGACCGCGAACAAGGCATTGCTGGCCTCGCGCGGCGACGAGATTTTCGCCGCCGCCCGTGCCGCCAAAAAACCGGTGGCGTTCGAAGCCGCCGTCGCCGGATGCATCCCGGCGGTCAAAACCCTGCGCGAAGCGCTCGCCGCGGACGATGTGTACGAAGTGGCGGGAATTATCAACGGCACCTGCAACTATATTCTCAGCGCGATGACGCGGGAGGGGCGGACTTTCGCCGATGCGCTGGCGGACGCGCAGGCGCGCGGATACGCCGAGGCGGATCCGTCGCTGGATATTGACGGCGCGGATTCGGCGCATAAAATCGCGCTGATCGCCCGTCTGGCGTTCAACGCCCGCCCTTCTCTGGGGGAGTTTTTGACGACCGGGCTGCGCGATTTTGATCCGCGCGACGTGCGTTATGCCGCGCATTTCGGTTTTTGCGTCAAGATGCTGGCGCAGGCGCGGCGCGAAAAATGCGGCGGCGTCGCGATTTCGGTGCAGCCGACTTTGCTGGCGCGCGCGCATCCGATGGCGGCGGTGGGCGGCGCGATGAACGCCATTTTGGCGCGTTCGGTTTTCGCCGGCGAGACGATGTATTACGGCGCCGGGGCGGGCGGCGATCCGACCGCGGCGGCGGTTGTCGCCGATTTAATGGACATCGCGCGCGGCAACGGCGCGCTGCAAATGCCGCGCGACGGAATCGCGTCGCCGCCGGTCGCGCCTTCCGATTTTCGCGCCCCGCATTTTTTGCGTCTGCGGGCGCTGGACAAACCGGGCGTGCTGGCGGAAATCGCCGGGGCGCTCGCCGCGCAGCGGATTTCCATAGAAGCCATTCATCAGCACGAATCCGCGCCCGGAAAACAAGTGGATATTGTGATGCTGCTGCACGAAAATTCGCGCGGACGGATGGACGCCGCCGCCGCCGCGATTAAGAATTTAGAAACGGTTTTCGGGGACGCCGTCATTATGCCGATTCAGCGGTTCGACACCCCGCCCGCCGGACGATGAACGCGGGCGGAATCATCGCCGCGTTTCGCGAACGGCTGCCGTTGCCGAAAAACGCGCCGCCGCTTTCTTTGGGCGAGGGAAATACGCCGCTGGTGCCGCTTTTGCGGGCGGATCTGCCGGACGGCATCGAAATTTTCGCCAAAGTGGAGGGGGCGAATCCGACCGCGTCTTTTAAGGACCGCGGAATGGTCGCGGCGGCGGCGGCGGCGAAGGCGGACGGCGCGCGGTGCATAATTTGCGCGTCCACCGGCAATACTTCGGCTTCCGCGGCGGCGTATTCCGCGCGCGCCGGTTTGCCGTGCGTCATCGTGCTGCCCGAAGGACAAGTCGCGGCGGGCAAGATCGCGCAGGCGATCGCGCACGGGGCGAAAATGATTCAAATTCGCGGCAACTTTGACGACGCGATGGCGGCGGTGCGTTCTTTCGCGGACGGCGGCGAGGCGGCGGTGGTCAATTCCATCAATCCGATGCGGCTGCAGGGGCAAAAAACCGCGGCTTTTGAGATTATCGCCGCGCTCGGCGGCGCGCCCGATTATCACGCCCTGCCGGTCGGCAACGCCGGAAATATCACCGCGCACTGGATCGGATATTGCGAGGCGTCCGGATGCGGCACCGCGGCGTGCGCGTTTTGCGGCGGCGTCTGCAATTTTCGCAACGCGCCGATATGCGATTCCCGCCCGAAAATGCTGGGATATCAGGCGGAAAATGCGGCGCCGTTCGTCCGCGGCGCGCCGATTAAGAATCCGGAAACCGTCGCCACGGCGATTCGCATCGGCAATCCGCAGTCGTTTTCCGCCGCCAAAATCGCGGTCGCCGATTCGGGCGGACGGATCGGCGCGGTCGGGGACGGCGCAATTTTGGCGGCGCAAAAACAACTCGCGGCGACGGAGGGAATTTTTTGCGAGCCGGCGTCCGCGGCGTCCGTCGCCGGCGTTTTGGCGGACATCGCCGCCGCCAAAATCGTCCCCCCGGCGCGAATTGTCTGCACTTTGACCGGGCATGGATTAAAAGATCCGGAGATAGTCGGCGCGCCGAAAATGCGCGTATCAGGTTCGGACATCAATTCTTTGCGGCGGGCGATTGACGAAACGATTTGCGATGGCGCGTGAGAAGTCGCGGGCGGCACTTCGCGAATTGCGCGAACCGTTTTTCGCGTGGCTGGCGGCGTTCGCCGTGCTGGCGGCGTTGCTGCTCGCCAATCCGCCGCCCGAAGAGTACGATTTGTCGGCGGAGTTCGCGGAGTTTGAAGATCTGCCGCAGCGGACGGAAGACGATTCCGAAATCGAAACCGTCGCCGCGGACGATCTGCAAGCGGCGGAAAAATCCGCCCCGTCGTGGCTGGAATATACCATCCGCCGCAACGACACGATGGCGCGCATTTTGGGAAAAATCGGCGCCGACGGCGAGGCGCGCGATTTTTTGCTGGCGCAGAAATTAAAAACATACCGCCTTTTGCGGCGCGGCGATCGTCTGCAGTTTCAATTGGAGGACGGCCGTCTGGCGGCGTTGCGCTACAAAACTTCGCCCGAATACTATTTGTACGCCGGGCGCGATTCCGCCGGCGAATGGTGGGCGCGCGAATCGCCGCCGGTGCTGACGACGGTCACCCGCGCGGTCGGCGGCGTCATAGAATCGTCGCTGTTCGCCGCCGCCGATCGCGCCGGTTTTTCGAACGGCGCGATCGATTTATTAATTAACGCGCTGGAAACGCAGGTGGATTTTTACCGCGATACGCGCCCGAATGATTCGTTCCGCGCCTTGTATACCGAAACGCGGGACGAAGACGGCGAAATTATCGGCGCGGGGGAACTGCTCGCCTTTGAGTATGTAAGTTTGTTGAAACCGAAGTCGCCGCGGACGATACGCGGCGCGCGGCACGACGGCGAATATTATTCCCCGAAAGGCGAGAGTTTGCGCGGCGCGTTTTTGCGGGCGCCGCTCAAGTTCCGCCGCATCAGTTCCAAGTTTTCGCGCAGCCGGTTTCATCCGGTGCTGAAAAAATGGCGTTCGCACCGCGGCGTGGATTACGCCGCGCGCACCGGTACGCCGGTGCGTTCCACCGCGGACGGAGTCGTCTCTTCCGTCGCCCGGCAGCGCGGCTACGGCAAATTTGTAATGATTAAACATCTGAATATTTACACGACCGTATACGCGCATCTCAGTCGTTTCGCCAAGGGAATGCGGCGCGGAAGCAAAGTACGACAGGGGCAAATTATCGGCTATGTCGGACAAACCGGTCTCGCCACCGGCCCGCATTTGCATTACGAATTTCGCGTGCGCGGCAAGCACAAAGATCCGCTGTCGGCGGCGGTGCCGAAAGTTCTGCCGCCATTGAAAGGCGACGCTTTGACGGAATTCCGCGAAGCCGCCGCGCCGCTGTTCGCGCGTCTGGACGCCGCCGCGCCGCGGTGAACGTCGCGCGGTATTACGCCGGCGTGATGACCGGCACGAGTTTGGACGCCGCCGACGCGGTGTTGTGCGAGGCGGGAGAATCGTTCAAGCCGGTCGCCCATTCGGCGATTCCGGTGCCGCAAAAAACCGCCGCGGCGTTCCGCCGTCTGGACGAAAACGGCGCGCTGGCGGCGGCGATGGACGCGGCGAACGAAATCACCCGTATATGCGCGGACGCCTTTTTGTCTTTGCCGCGGCGCGGCGAAATCGTCGCGCTCGGATGCCACGGGCAGACCGTGCTGCATCGTCCGGAACGCGGCTGGACTTTGCAATTATTAAACGGCGCGCTGCTCGCGGAATTGACCGGCGCCGATGTGGTGTGCGATTTTCGTTCCCGCGACATCGCCGCCGGCGGACAGGGCGCGCCGCTCGCGCCGTTATTTCATCGGTTTTTTTTCACCGACCGCGCGCCCTGCGCGATCGTCAATTTGGGCGGCGTCGCCAACATCACGGTGCTGGACGCGGACGGCGGCGCGCGGGGATGGGATATTTGTCCGGCGAATATGCTGCTGGACGGCTGGCACCGGCGGCATCGCGGCGGCGCGTTTGACGACGGCGGCGAATGGGCGAAAGGCGGCGCGGTCGCCGAAACGCTTTTGCGGACGCTGCGCGCGCATCCGTTTTTGCGGCTGCCGCCGCCGAAGAGTTGCGGGCGCGAACAGTTTGATTTGCGACATTTTGAATCCGAATTGTCGCATCATCGTCCGCGGGACGCGCAGGCGACTCTTTTGGAATGGAGCGCGGAAACCGTCGCCGCGGCGATTGACAATTGCGGCGCGACGACCGCGTTTTTATGCGGCGGCGGCGCGCGCAACAATTTCTTGTCCGCGCGCATCGCGGCGTTGTCGTCCGCGAAAGTGCGCCCCAGCGACGACGCCGGAATCGCCGCGGAACAAATGGAGGCGGCGGCGTTCGCCTGGCTCGCCAAACAATTTATGGACGGCGCGGCGGCGGATGTCGCGGCGATCACCGGCGCCCGCGGCGCGCGCATTCTCGGCGCGCATCACCGCGCCGGCGATGCGCGGAATTCGCGGAATTAATTTTTTCCTTTTGCCACAATAACGGAAATGCCTGCACCGCAAATTTCCGCTTTTCTCAAAGTACGTGCCATTCCTGCGAAAGCAGAAATCTCCGCGCCGAAGACGGTAATTTCCCGCCGCTTTGCGGCGGCATAGATTCCTGCCTTCGCAGGAATGGAATTATGGGGACTTGGAGTGTACAAAATCGTTTTTCGGACGGCGCGGAGTATAATTCCCCGATGAAAACACAAAACTATATCGGCGGCGAATGGACGGATTCGCCGGACAAGATTGAAAACATCAATCCGTCCGACACTTCCGACATTATCGGGCGTTTCGCGCAGGCGGACGCCGCGCAGTTGGACGCGGCGGTCGCCGCGGCGCGCGAATCGCAGCCGCGGTGGGCGGCGTGCGGATTGGAGAAACGCCGCGCCGTGCTTGCCGCGATCGGGGGCGAATTGATCGCGCGCGCCGATTCGCTCGGCGAATTGCTGTCGCGCGAGGAGGGAAAACCGCGCGCCGAAGGCGTCGGCGAAGTGTTTCGCGCCGGACAATTTTTCGAGTATTACGCCGCCGAAGTGCTGCGCGCGCCGGGCGAAACCGCCGATTCGGTGCGCCCCGGCGTGGAAATTGACGTGCACCGCGAACCGGTAGGCGTCGTCGGAATCATTTCGCCGTGGAATTTTCCGATGGCGACCGCCTGCTGGAAAATCGCCCCGGCGCTGGCTTTCGGCAATTCGGTTATTTGGAAGCCGGCGAATCTGACGCCCGCCTCGGCGACCGCCTTCGCCGAAATTTTCGCCGCGCAGGACGCCCCCGCCGGCGTATTTAACTTAGTGATGGGCGCCGGCGGCGCGATCGGCGAAAAAATCGCCGGTCATCCGGAGATTGACGCCGTTTCGTTCACCGGTTCTTTGCAGACCGGCCGTAAAATCGCCGCGGCAGCGGCGCGCAATTTAACGAAATTGCAAATGGAAATGGGATCCAAAAATCCGCTCGTGATTATGGACGACGCCGACATTGATCTCGCCGTCCGCCACGCCGCCGCCGGGGCGTTCGGCGGCACCGGACAAAAATGCACCGCGTCCTCCCGGTTGATCGCGCACCGCCGCATTTACGACGAATTCGCGGACAAACTCGCCGCCGCCGCCAAAGCGATCAAAGTCGGACACGCGCTGGATTCGCAGACGCAAATGGGTCCCGCGGCGAGCCGCGCGCAACTGCAGAGCAATTTGAATTATATGAAAATTGCGAAGGAGGAGAACGCCGAACTTTTATGCGGCGGCGACCCGCCGCGCGCGGCGCATGACGGATATTATATGTCGCCGGTTCTTTTCGCGGGCGACAACGCGATGCGGATTAATCGCGAGGAAATGTTCGCGCCGATCGCGTGCGTCATCGCCGCCGATTCCTACGAGCATGCGCTGCATATCGCGGGCGACACCGAATACGGACTCGTCTCCGGAATTATGACTCGCTCGCTCGCCCGCGCCGCGCATTTTCGCCGCAACATAAAAACCGGCTGCGTGATGATCAATTTGCCGACCGCCGGCACCGACTATCATGTGCCGTTCGGCGGGCGTAAAAACTCCTCGCACGGCGCGCGCGAACAGGGGCGCGCCGCCGCCGAGTTTTACACCGCCGTCAAGACCTCCTACATTTGCGCCGGGGCGCCCGAATGACTTCGTACGCGCGCATAGACGGACTGCAGTACTGCGACTGGAACCGCGAGCGTTTTTTGGAATTGCGGGGGGGGGGGCTGAATGCGGTGCATGCCACCGTGTGCTATTACGAAAACTTCCGCGAGACGGCGGCGAACATCGCCGGATGGAACGAAATGTTTTCGCTGCATTCCGATCTGATCATGCCCGGCCGGGACGCCGACGATGTGCGCATCGCGCGGGAGAGCGGGCGCGCCGCGATTTTTTTCGGATTCCAAAATTGTTCGCCGCTGGAAGACGACGTGGGACTCGTGGAAATTTGCCACGCGCTCGGCGCGCGTTTTATGCAGCCGACCTACAACAATCAAACTTCGCTCGCCGGCGGATGTTATGAAGAGCGCGACGGCGGCGTCACCCGCGCGGGGCGCGAAGTTATCGCCGAAATGAACCGCCTCGGAATGGTTATAGACATGTCGCATTCGGGCGAAGAATCCACGCTGCAGGCGATACAATTGTCGCGGCGGCCGATCGCCATTACGCACGCCAATCCGGCGTTCTGGCATGCCTGTCCGCGCAACAAATCCGAAGCGGTCTTGCGCGCGCTGGGCGATTCCGGCGGAATGCTCGGATTGAGTTTGTATCCGCATCATCTTAAAAGCGGCGGCGAATGTACGCTGCAAAGTTTTTGCGAAATGGCGGCGCGCGCCGCCGAAATTATCGGCGTCCGAAATCTCGGAATCGGTTCCGATTTATGCCGCGGGCATCCCGATTCCGTCGTCCGCTGGATGCGGAACGGACGGTGGCGGCGAAATACGGAAGACGAATCCGCCGCCGTTTTTCCGCCGCAGCCGGAATGGTTTGAATCCGCCGCCGACTTTGATAATTTGCATTCCGGTTTGCGCGCGGCGGGTTTCGGCGAGAAAGAAACCGGCGGCATATTGGGCGAAAATTGGCTGCGTTTTTTCGCGCATTCTTTTCGTCCGGAATGAACGGACCGGAATGAAAATTCCGCCGCGCGCGCCGGCGCAGGTGATGCGCTTGCCGGTGCTGGGCGCGTTTTGCCAGACGCGGTTGAGTTTTATGCGCGTGCTGTCGCGGCGGCTGCAAAGCGAGCGGTGGCGGTTTTCGCGTCCCGTGTGGAACATTGACGGACGGGGCGAAGGCGTCGCCGTATATCGCGCGACGAACGCGCGCGCGCGCGACACATATTCGCTCGTCGTATTCAGCCGCGATTTGCCGCCGCATTTGCGTTCCGACCGCGTCATCGCCGAGGCGTGGGACGCGGCGTTTACATTGTTTGACGGCGTTCCGTCGCCGCGCGACATTAAAAAAATGCGAACGAATGTACCGCTGCAGGAGGCGGGACGAAACGATCCGCGGCAACTCGTCTTGTCGCGCGCCAACCGCAGCGCGCGGGCGTTCTCCGCCGCGGTGGAATCGCTGGCGCGCGGCGAATGTCCGTCGCGCGGGATCGCGGAGAGCGGATATTTAATGCGCACCACCGCGGTATATGGCAACGGCAAATTCGGCACCGCGATTCGCGAACGCATCCGCGATCGTCCGGAATTCTCCCCGCCGTTCGCCGCGGAAATGCTGGCGGTGTTTATGTTTCGCGCGTTTCCCGCCGACCTCGTCGAACATTTGGCGACGGCGAAATCGACGACCGCGGCGAAGTTCGCGCGCGAATCGCGCCGCGCAATCGGCATCGGAAATTCCACCGGACTCGGAATGGCGCCCTTTCTCGTCAATCGTCCGATTTTGCTGCATCATTGGATTTCCGCCCGCGAAACCGCGCTGGCGCGGGTCCGCTCCCTGCCCGCCGCGGACGAAAATACAATAAAACAATTTTTATCGTTCGCAAAAAAGGCGGAGAAACAGGCGGCACGGGGGCGGACGGACGATCCCGGACAGCGGCGAAAAAACGCGCGCGTCAGGGACGATCTGCGGCGGCTGCGAAAACATTTTCGCGCGGCGGATATAAATAACACTCCCCTTCCGTGGAATACGGTATATCGGGGAGGGGGGGCGGAAATGTCCGCGGAGGGGCGCGAAACTTTGGTTTCCCTTTTGCTGGAACCGCACGGCGAATTGATTGACGATCTCGCGGCGGCGATGGCGGCGGACGAAACGTTTTTTTTGGACGGCGGCGCGACCGTCGGCGATACGCGCGATTCGCTGGCGCGATATTGCAAATGGACGGCGCGGGGGAGTTTTTCAACGGCGCGTTCGCGCGCGCAATTTTGGTATGTGTCGGAGGAAAAACAGGAACCACGCCTGGGTGCGCGCGGCGCGGAACCCGGCGCGGAGTTGGAACTGCCGCTGGCGGTGATGCGGGACGCGCGCGCGTTCGCCGCCGCGCTGGCGGGCGAAAACGCGGATTTGCCGCTCGCGCTTTTTTTGTCGCGGCATCCGGAACATCGCGGCGCGGCGCGGCGCGCGCAAATTGCGGCGCGGTTTCCGTTCGGCGAAATCCGCGACAATTTAATCGCCGCCGAAATGTCGCCGCTGGATCTTTTGCGCTGCAAACTTTCCTTTTTCGGCGCGTCCCAATTCGATCCGCGTTCCGACCGCTGGCTGCGGATTAATATGTTTCAATACGCGCCCTACCCCGACGAAATCGGCGCCGCGCCCGCGGACGAATGGGCGTGGGAGGCGTCATAGCGCGATATTCGGTCAACGAATGCCGGAACATGGCGCGTTTGGCGGCGCGCGGCGCGGGACTTTCGTGGGGACTCGCCGAGGACGCCGGACTCGCCGCCGGATGGCTGGCGGCGCGCGGGCTGCCGTTTGCCGCCGCCTTTGCGTCGCGCGCCCGCGGCGATTTTTGCGCGCCGGACGAAAACAAAATTTTGCGCGGCGAATTGACTCCGTCCGTCGCCGGCGAAATGTTGTGTCCGTTCGCCGCCGGAACTCTCATCGGCGACTTGTCGCGCGTCCGTCTGCGGTGGCGAATTTCGCGCGCCGCCCGGCCGTTAATTCTCGCGCCGTTCGTCGCGATCGCCGCGGCCGCCGCGAATCGCTGTATGAAGATTCAATGGGGGGGGGCGGTATTGATCACGGACGGCGAAAACGCGGCGGTCGTCCGCAATGAGAATATCGCCGCCGCCCTCGCCGACGCGCGAATTTCGCCGTGTTCGCCGCCGCGCGATTTCGCCGCGATCGCCGCGCCGGTTTCCGAACAATGCGCGGTCGCCGCGAGGGAATGGAAAAAACTGAACGCCCTCGCCGCCCGCACTTTCGTCGCCGCCACCGCCGAATCGCGTCTGCGGGGCGCGGGGGCGGCGGCGAAAGACGGCGATTAATTTTCGCGACGAAATGTCGCCGTAAAAAATCAATCGCGTCTGGCGGATAAAATTCCTTTGATCGCCTGCTGCAAATCGGCGGGCAGCACGACAAACTTTCCGTTTTCGGAGGCGGCGATGGTTTTGAACGCGTCCACATACCGCTGTCCGAGCAGATAAGTCAGCGGCATCGCGTCGTCGGAGGTCGTTTCGCGCACCAGCATAATCGCCTTTTTGGACGCTTCCGCCAGGGCGACTTCGGCTTCGGCGTCCCGTTTCGCGGATTCCAGCCGCCCTTCCGCCTCTAAAATCGCCGATTGTTTCGCCCCTTCGGCGCGGGTGATCATCGCCTTGCGGTCGCGTTCCGCCGCCGCCTGTTGTTCCATTGACGCCTGCATAGAATCGGACGGCTGCACATCCTGGATTTCCACCGTCTTCAATGTGACGCCCCAGCTTTCCATATCTTCCGCGACCATTCCGCGCAGACGCGCCTTGATTTTTTCGCGCGACGACAGCGCCTCGTCCAGCGTCATTTCGCCGATGATACTGCGCAGCGCGGTCTGCACTAAATTGCGCACGGCGACGCGAAAATCCACCACGCCATACACGCACGCCAGCGGGTCCGAAATCTTGATAAACGAGACCGCGTTGGTGGAAATGACCGCGTTGTCGGAGGTGATGACCTCCTGCCGCTCAATATCCAGCACGATATCCTTGGTGATGACGCGATACGCCACGCGGTCAAAAAACGGGATGATCACCGACAAGCCCGGCGGCAAAGTCCGATGATACCGCCCGAAACGCTCCACCACCCACTCTTCGCCCTGCGGCACGGTGCGCACGCCCATCGCGACGGACGTCGCCAAAAACGCGAAAAAGAACAAACTGACCAGCACAAAAGCGACATCGCCCATAACAAA
>JBPCXA010000095.1:0-36311 GCA_051008975.1 Gammaproteobacteria bacterium | reverse complement strand
AAAATCACCCAGGAAATCCGCGACTACGCCGCCAAAATCGGCGCGACGGAGGACGCCGCCCGCCAAAAGGGAATGGCGGAAAAATCCGTGGAATTCCGCAAACAAGGCGGGGAGATTTACAAATGAGTATGTTCAAGAAATTGCGCGATGTCGTGCGCGGCGTTCTTTGCCGGATTTGGAAATCCGGCGAAGATTTTGTTCCCGCCTTCGTGCTGCGGGTATACTCGCGTCATGAAAAATCTCTTCACAAGTTCAAGAGAGATTTTTGTCGTTCTTATAAAGAAATTTGGGATTTAATTTGCGGCAGGCGCAAAGAATCTCCAATTAAGAAAGGGCCGTTGCCGCGTCCCGGCGGGCGGCTGAAATTGGAGTTCTTTAAATGGGAAGCATATTCAAATCACGCAGTCATGCTGTGCGTCTGGCCGGGCGTTTTTTTCTCGGTACTGTTGCTTTTGTCGTACGCGCCATGGCTTGTGTATTTGGTATTGTTGTCGACTGTTATAGCGATGGCGACAATCCCCGTTTTTCAGTATCGCGCCAAGAAATATGCGCTTGGCTATCGTGGCGAACGCGCCGTTGGCGAAGAACTGGACAAACTCGGTCGTCCGCAATGGCGCGTTTTTCATGGGTGGTTTGAGGATAGAGCCAAGGTCGGCGACATTGATCACATTGTTGTCTGCCCGAAAGGCGTATTTTTTGTGGAAACAAAAACGTTGCGGAAGGATCCGAAGAAACCCGAAACTTTGATTCTCAAAGGCAACGCGATTTGCTGTGTCAACGAGTACGGCGATGTCCGAAAGTTGGACTCCCCCGATCCGATTGAACGCACGGATGGCAGTGCCAGGATGTTGTATTGGCACCTTTCTCAAATCTGGAGTGACGAGAAAGGCAGAAAAATGCCGTACATCGCGCGCATCTTCGCGTTTCCCGGTTGGAGTATTGATAACGCGGATTACAGCGGAAATTTAATTCTGTGCAATCCGGAGGACATCGGGCGTGTTTTTGACAGTAGGGAAGAAAAACTGTCCGCGGAGCAAATAACAAAAATTTGCGCCGCATTGGAGAGAAAAAATCGCGCGGACATCAGCGAGGATTTGTAGCCGGACGCGCCGCCCTCAATGCGCCAGTTTTCCGTCGGCGTAGGATTTCGCCATTTCGCGGAGGGGGCGCGGGCGGATTTTTTGCGCCATTCCCGCCGCGCCGAACGCTTCCAGACGCGCGCGGCATACTTTTTCCATTTCCGCCGCCGCCGGTTTGTTGAATTTGCGCGGGTCAAATTCGCGCGGGTTTTCCTTCGCCACCTTGCGGTAAGTGCCGGTCATCGCCATCCGGCAGTCGGTGTCTATGTTGATTTTGCGGACGCCGTGGCGGATGCCTTCGACGATTTCCTCCACAGGCACGCCGAAAGTTTGCGGCATTTCGCCGCCGTTGTCGTTGATCAATTCCTGCAATTCGCGCGGCACCGAGGACGAACCGTGCATCACCAAATGCGCGTTCGGAAGACGCCGGTGGATTTCGCGCACCACGTCCAGGGCGAGAATTTTGCCGTCCGGCTTGCGGCTGAATTTATACGCGCCGTGCGACGTGCCGATGGCGACGGCGAGGGCGTCCACCTGCGTTTGCTTGACGAATTTTTCCGCCTCTTCGGGGTCGGTCAGCAAGCGGTCGCGGGAGAGCGCGCCGGCGAAACCGTGTCCGTCCTCGGCTTCGCCGGCGCCGGTTTCCAGCGAGCCGAGGCATCCCAGTTCTCCCTCCACCGAGACGCCGATGAGATGCGCGATTTCCGAAACCCGCTTCGTGACGGCGGCGTTATATTCGTAGTCGGCGGGCGTTTTTCCGTCCTCCGCCAGCGAGCCGTCCATCATCACGCTGGTAAATCCGGACGACATCGCCGAGAGGCAGGCGCGCGCGTCCGCGCCGTGGTCCAAATGCATCACGACCGGAATTTGCGGCCACATTTCCGCCGCCGCCTGCATAAGGCGGCGCAAAAAAACGTCGCCGGCGTATTCGCGCGCGCCGCGGCTGGCTTGGATAATCACCGGCGCCGAAACCGAATCCGCCGCCCGCATGATCGCCTGAATTTGTTCCATGTTGTTGACATTGAACGCCGGCACGCCGTAGCCGTTTTCGGCGGCGTGGTCCAAAAGTTGCCGCAAAGTAATCAGCGCCATCGTAAAATCCCTTTCGCAAAAAATAAACATTCGCATTATAACGCGGCGCGGTTTTTTGCGGGCGTTTTTTGATGAACGAAGTTATAATGCGCGAATGACGAACGGCGCGGACGAAGTTTTGCGGGGCGGATGTTTGTGCGGCGCGGTGCGGTTCGCGTTGCGCGGCGCGCTGCGCCCGCCGATTGCGTGTCATTGCGGACAGTGCCGCAAGTGGAGCGGGCATTTTTTCGCCGCGACCGCCGTTTGCGCGGAAAACTTTTTGCCGGAAAAAGAGGACGGATTGCGCTGGTATCGCGCGTCCGACACCGCGCGGCGCGGATTTTGCGGCGAGTGCGGCTGTTCTTTGTTGTGGCGTCCGAATTCCGGCGAATATGTCGCGGTCGCCGCCGCCGCGCTGGACGACGATGCGAAGTTGCGTTTGTCGGCGCATATTTATACCGCCGACAAGGGCGGGTATTACGGCATCGCCGACGGCCTTCCGCAATATGCGGGCGGCGCGGGCGTGCAAAAAATGCCGCGTTAAAGTTTCGTCCGATTCGGTTTTACATCGCGCCGCGACTTTTATTAACAATGCATATTATTCTCGCGGACAACGGCGCGGCGGGGGCGCGGGCGCAAACCGCCGGACTCGCCGCCGCAATCTCCGAACTTTGCGGCGGCGCGAAAATTGTCGCGCATACGATTCGGGCGGGCGCGGTTGCCGGCGTATTTCCGCGAATCGCCGCGCGATTTTTTCGCGATTTTCCCGCCGCGGATTCCGATTCTTGCGATGTTTCGCCGCCCGATATGGCGGTCGCCTGCGGGCATCGGGCGGCGGCGGCGGCGCTGGCGATGCGGCGAAAATACGGCGCGTTCGCCGTCTTCGCGCAAAAGCCGCCGGTATCAGTGTCCGAATTTGACGCGGTCATCTGCCCGCTGCACGACGAAGTGCGCGGCGAAAATGTACTGCCGATTCTCGGTTCGGCGGGCGGCGTCCGACATGAAGATTTGCGGCGCCGTCGCGCGGCGGCGCGGCGAAAATTCGCGCATATTCCCGATCCGAAAACCGCGCTGTTAATCGGCGGCGACAGCCGGGCGTATCGGATGACGCCGTCTTTTTGCCGCGAACTGGCGGAATCCGTCCGCCGCGCCGATCCGTCCGGCGGCGTGCTGGCGACCGGCAGCCGCCGCACCGGCGCGGAAAATACGCGGGCGCTGGCGGCGGCGTTGTCCGGCGGCGGATGTTTTTTCTACGATGGCGAAGGCGGAGAAAATCCGTATCTCGACATTCTCGCCGCCGCCGACCGTTTCGTCGTAAGCGGTGATTCGGTGAATATGCTCTCCGAAGCCGCCGCCGCCGCAAAACCGATGTGGTGCGCCGAACCGCCGTTGCGGGCGGCGCGCGCGGCGGGCAAGTTTCGCCGATTTCACGGCGCTCTCGCCGAACGCCGTCTGGCGCGGCGGTGGGAGGGCGCGTTCGCCGAATGGATGCCGCCGCATCTGGACGAAACCGCGCGCGCCGCCGATTTCGTCTGGCGGCGATATTGCGAATCGCGCGGCGAACGCCCGCCCGCCGCATCGGAATAAATCCGCGCGCCGCCGTGTTATACTTGTAAACATGTCCGGAAATTACGCGAGAATTTTGCTGTCGCTGTTGCTGCCGTGCGCCGCCGCCGCCGCGCAGGAAACGCCGTTAAACAGCGGGGACGCCGCCGCCGGGGCGGCGGTGTACGAATCCCAATGTATGAGTTGCCACGGTCCCGGCGGCGGCAGTGTCGTGCCAACGCAGCCGATTTTGGCGGGGCAGTACGCCGAATATACCGCCGCGCAACTCGCCGCCTATCGCGACGGCGCGCGCAAAAGCCCGATTATGGCGGCGCTGGCGGCGAATCTGACGGACGCGCAAATCGCCGACATCGCCGCCTATCTCGCCGCGCAGACGCCGGTCATCGCCGGCGCGGCGGACATTACGCTCGCCCGCGGCGGCGAAAAGTTATATCGCGGCGGCGACGCGGCGGCCGGCGTCCCGGCGTGCGCCGCCTGTCATGGTCCGGCGGGCGCGGGAATTCCGCCGCACTATCCGCGTTTGTCGGGGCAGTACGCCGAATATACCGCCGCCGCCCTGCGCGAATACGCCTCCGGCGCGCGTCCGGGCGGCGAGGGCGGCGCGATGAACGACATCGCCGCGCGGTTGACCGCGGAACAAATTGACGCGCTGGCGGCGTATATTTCCGGCCTCGCGCCCTGACAATTTTTTTCGTTCGTTCATTCTCGTATTAATTTTTTCCGCCGAATATCCGGCGTCGCGCGCGTCCGCAAAAAACGCGTTTTGTACAAAGAACGAAAATCGCGGCGGTCAAAAAAAACGTTTCACGCCGAGGGCGGTTTTTTAATATGACGAACGAAAAATCGCGGCGGATGTGATATAGTCGCGGCGGACGATGAGCGCGTTTTTCACCGATTCGCAAAAGTTGATTCGCGACACCGCGGCGCGTTATGCCCGCGATTCGCTCGCGCCGGCGGCGGCGAAAGTGGAGGCGGCGGGCGGCGGCGATTTGTATGTCGCGCATCTCCGCGAACTCGCCGCGCTGGGATTTAACGGTCTTTGCGTTTCCGAAAAATACGGCGGCGCGGACGCCGGGGCGGTCGCGGGCGCGCTGGCGATGTACGAAATCGGCAAAGGATGCTGTTCCACCGCGGTCGCCATGGGCATCAACAATATGGTCGCCGAAATACTGCAAAATTGCGGCGGGGCGGCGCGCGAAAAATTTCTGCCGCCGCTGTTGTCGGGCGAAGTTGCGGCGGCGGGATTTTGTCTGACCGAATCGTCCGCCGGTTCCGATCCTGCGGCGATGAAAACTTCCGCCGTCGCGGACGGCGATTCTTTCGTATTGTCCGGCACGAAGCAGTGGATTACCAGCGGCGAAATCGCCGGATTTTATGTCGTGTGGGCGGTGACCGATTCGCGCGCGAAAAAAGGGCGCGGCGTCGGCTGTTTCGTCGCGGCGCGCGACACGCCCGGAATTTCGGTCGGGCCGGCGGCGCGAAAAATGGGGCAGCGCGCCTCGCCCAGCAACGATATCGTATTTGACGGCGCGCGCGTGCCGAAGGAAAATTTGCTCGGCGAATTGCGCGACGGTTTTCGCATCGCGATGTCCGGATTGGCGGGCGGACGAATCGGAATCGCCGCGATGTCCCTTGGAGTCGCCGACGCGGCGCTTTCGGCGGCGCGAAAATATATGACCGAGCGCGAACAGCACGGCAAGAAACTCGCCGAACATCAGGGGCTGCAATGGATGCTCGCCGAACGCGCGACCGAATCGGAGGCGGCGTTCTGGCTGACGATGCGCGCCGCGCAATTGAAGGAGGGCGGGCTGCCGTATCGCAAAGAATCGGCGATGGCGAAACTTTTCGCGACCGCCGCCGCCGAAAGAATCACCCGCGACGCGCTGCAAATTTTCGGCGGCTACGGCTATATGCGCGCGCTGCCGATGGAGCGGTTTTGCCGCGACGTGCGCCTCGCCTCCATCTACGAGGGCAGCAGCGAAGTGCTGAAAATCATCGTCGCGCGGGAACTGCTGCGCGAATCCGCCGCGTAAGTTTCGTCAAAAAGGAGAAAAACATGCCGGAAATTATCGCGCGGACGAACGGACGCGTCCGTCTCATTAAAATCAACCGTCCGCAAAAACTCAACGCGCTGTCGTCGCCGCTGTTCGTCCAATTAAACCGCGCGCTGGACCGCGCCGAGGCGGACGACGCGGTCGGCGCGATCGTGCTTTCGGGGGGGAAGCGCGCCTTCGCCGCCGGGGCGGACATCGCGGAAATGGCGGAAATGCGGTCGTTCGCCGAAGTCGCCGACCGCGATTTTGTCGGCGGGCTTTGGGAGCGCATTCCCGCCTGCCGCAAGCCGGTGATCGCCGCGGTCGCCGGCTACGCCCTCGGCGGCGGCTGCGAATTGGCGATGATGTGCGACATCATCATCGCCGCCGAAGACGCCAAATTCGCGCAGCCGGAAATTCATCTGGGGACGATGCCCGGCGCCGGCGGCACGCAGCGGATGGCGCGCGCGATCGGCAAGGCGAAAACGATGGATATGTGCCTCACCGGGCGAATGATGGACGCGCGGGAGGCGGAACGCGCGGGGTTGGTGTCGCGGGTCGTCGCGGCGGCGGATTTGGAAAAAGAAGCGCTGGCGGCGGCGCAAAAAATCGCGGCGCAGTCGCTGCCGGTCGTCCGCCTGATAAAGGAGGCGGTGAATTTCGCCTTGGAAACGCCGCTGTCGCAGGGCGTCAAAACCGAGCGGCGTTTATTTCATTCCACTTTCGCGCTGGAAGACCGGCGCGAGGGAATGCGCGCCTTCGCCGAAAAGCGCCCCCCGAAATTCCGACACCGCTAATCCGCTCCCCTGCCGAAGTCCGCCCGCCGCCGCCCGACGACCCATTCCTGCGAAAACAAGGGGAAGAGGCCGTCCCATTTCCGCCCCCCGTCCCCTTCCTGCGAAAGCAGGAATCTCCGCCGCCGCGAAGAGGCGGGTAATTGTACACCTTTGGAGACAGTTTGCGCCTTCGGCGTAGAGATTCCTGCCTTCGCAGGAATGGGACGGGAGGGGAGGCGGGAATCGTAGCGCGGACGAAATTCGGCGGCGGGCGAAAATCCAAAATACCGCCATTCCGGCGAAAGCCGGAATCTCTTTGCGCGACAGCGCAACGGCGGATTCGCCTTCGGCGAATGAGATTCCGGCTTTCGCCGGAATGGCGGCGTGGTAGAGGCGGAAAATTCGCTCAAAATTTATTTGCATTCGGCGAAAAAAAAGTTGCACTTTTGGGAATTTTTGTGTTAAAATCATAAAAGCGTCCATAGAGGGGCGATTTTAAGCATTGAGGAGCATTTGTATGAAAAACTTCATTTTTACGATTCAACGCCCGTCTGGGGCGGTTTTTGGCGCGATTAGCGCCATTTTAGGCGCGTACAAGGGGGGGGGGGGCGATGTTTAAGTCCCTGTATTCCGCCCTTAAATTCGCCTTTTGCGGGGTTGTTCTCGGCGCGATTTTCGCGCTGACCGGGGCGGCGTTTGCGGCGGAGAATTTCGCCGATGCCGATGCCGCCGACAAAAACGCCGCTGAAAGCGAAAGCGGCGAATTCGGAATTTCCTATTCCGATTTTTCCCGATACGGCGATTTCAATTTGTCGACAAAAACGGATTCTTTTTCGCATCCGTTCTCGTTAAATGCGGAACCGTTTGATTTGCCCGCCGATGAATTCGGGGCGGCGGAGGGCGGCGGCGGTTTGATCGAATTTCTTTCGTCGCCGCTGGGCGGATTTGTGATTGCGGCGGGCATTTTCGCCGGGGCGACCGCCATAGACAAAAACAACCGGGACGACAATACACCGTCGGCTTCCGGCGGAGAAAATGGCGGCGGCACGACTCCTACGAATCCTACGACTCCGCAACAATGTACCGCATCCGGCGAAATATCGGACGGCAGTGGCGGTTGCCGATGCGACACCGCCAACAATTATGTGGACGACGGCAACGGCAATTGCGTAATGCAAACGGCGACTCCGCAATGCACCGCACCCGGCGAAATATCGGACGGCAGCGGCGGTTGCCAATGCGACACCGCCAACAATTATGTGGACGACGGCACCGGCACCTGCATGATCGATGCGGAATTGGCGTTGCGGGCGATGTGCGCGACCGATCCCACTTTGGAGCGGCGGATATTTGCGCGTCCCGGCGCCGGCGAAAGTATTACGGGGGCCACCGGAGCCACTCCGGGAACGGCGGCCCTGTCTTTAAGCATTCGCGCCATAAACGCCATTATTTCGCCGGGCAGCGGCGGCAACACGTACAATACCGCAGGCGCGGACACGCAATGGTTTCGCGCCGATTACGGCGGCACGGGAACATTAGTGCAGCCCAGCGCCTTGACATCGGACGGACTGCCCCGCACGGGCAGCGCGACATTGACGGTGGGGATGCTCGTCGCGGTGGTACATCCCTTCACTCCGGGCAACAATATCGGTTTTGACGATATATTTATCGTGTATGCGGACGATACCGGCGAATTGTTTCTCGCGAGGAACGTAAAGCGGCTGCACCGCCGCCGGGGCGGACGAGTTCTTTTTGGACGACAACTGGATGCCCACGCAAAATCTCGGCGACAGCCGCGCGACGTTTCCCTTCAATTTGCGCGAAGGATTGCGCGGTTTGTTGGACGAAAAACGCGCGGTACGGTTAAAGAATTTCTTTTTCACCGCGAACGATTCGCAACTCCGCGATTTCCATTTGGAACACCGTTTCAATTTGTTCGGCGAAGAGAACGAATCGACGACCGGCGAATCTTCCGCCCCGTCCGGTTTTTCCGCGTTCGCCGAAAGCGGCTACAAACGCCAAAACGGCGGACGCACGGCGTTGCACTACAACAAGTTGACGGCGATCCGCGATTTCGCCGGGGGAATGTCGTTTTACGCGCAAGGAATCAGCGGACGAATCAATTCCGAAGTTTATCGGAATACCCGCCTGCAAGGATTCGCCGCCGGTATCTTTGCGGACAAGGTTTTGTCGCACGATGATTCGTATCATTTGCGAATTGAATCGCCGTTGTCGGCTCCGCAAATCGCCAGAACGAGAATGGCGATAGACGCGCGAATCGGCGAGCCGGAAAACTATTGGCGCATCGGTTTCTACCGCGGTTTGGAGGAAAAAGAATCCGCCGCCAAACTGTTCTGGTTGCGGGAGTTTTAATCGGCGGGGGAATTTCTGCTTCTCCCGCTATTCCATTCCCACCCCCGTCCCATTCCTGCGAAAGCAGGAATCTCTGCCGCCGCAAAGCGGCGGGTAATTGTACAATTACCGCCTTCGGCGTATAGATTCCTGCTTTCGCCGGAATGGGACGTTTTATTCATCGCCGCTTTTTTCGGGGCGGCGGGATTCGGCGATTTCTTGGGCGGCGGGATAGTCGGTTTTGCCGGTCGGCAATTGCGGGATTTCCGGCACCGCGATGATGAGACGCGGAATCCACAGCGGCGGCAAGCCGGACGCCTGAAACGCCGCCGCGATTTTTGCGCGGACGATTTGCGGGTCGTCGCACAACGCCGCGATTTGCTCGCCGCGATTGTCGTCCGCGATTCGGACGGCGGCGAAACGCGCCCGCGGAAAGGCGTTTTGCATCGCCTCCTCCACGCCGTCCAGCGGCGTCATTTCGCCGGCGATTTTGACGAAACGCCGCGCGCGTCCTTGAATGCGCAAAAAACCGTCGTCGTCCATTTCCGCGATGTCGCCGGTGTCGTGCCAGCCGTCGGGCGGCGGCGAAATTCCGCCCGGCGCGCGCGAATCCAAATATCCGCGCATCACATTCGGACCGCGCACAAAAAGCGCGCCGCCGCGCGAAACGCCCTCCCGTTTTGCGATGCGCGTCTCCATTCCCGCCAGCGGACGCCCGACCGCCCCCCGCCGATTCTCGCCCGGCGTATTCACCGCGATCACCGGCGACGCCTCGGTGACGCCGTATCCCTCCAAAATATCCGCGCCGAATTTGTCCGCCCATTCGCGGCGGGTGGATTCCCGCAACTTTTCCGCGCCCGCGAATACGCGGCGCAAACCGCGCATGTCTTCGGGATTCGCCTCGCGCGCGTACGCCGCCAGAAAAGAATCCGCGCTGAAAAAAACGGTCGCCCGCGTCCGCCGAATCACTTCCGGAATTTTCCGGTAATGCAGCGGACTCGGATATTGCACCGCGAACGCGCCGCCCGCCGCCGGAAGAACGACGCCCGCCAAAAGACCGAACGAATGAAATACCGGCAAACTATTCAACATCGTCTCGCCGCGCAAATCGCCCAGCCGCGAAAGCACCTGCGCCGCGTTCGCCAGCAAATTTTTGTGACTCAACGCGACGCCTTTCGGACGCCCCTCGGAGCCGGAAGTAAACAACACCGCCGCGACATCGTCCGCCGCCGCCGCCGCGCCGGGCAGACGCGCCCCCGAAAACGACGGCATCGCCGCCGCCGCCGCCGCGCGCAACTTCGCCTTCGCGCCGATTTGCGGGCGCAAAGATTCCAAACATACCGCTTCAATTCCCTCCCGCCGCAACGCCGCCGCCGCCGTCCGCGCCGCGTCCGAATTATCCAAAAGTTTTTGCGAAGTGTAGACCGCGCGAATGTTCGCGGTTTCGCATGCCGCGATTAAATTTCGTTTTCCGGCGGCGGGATTTAACATCGCCGGAGTCAAACCCCGCAGCAGGGCGGCGTAAAACACCACCGCCGCCCCCGCCGAAGACGGCAACATCACGCCGATACGCGAATCGTCCCCGGCGCGGCGGGCGAGAATTTCGCCCAACGCGAACGCGGCGCGATAAGTTTTTTGATACGACAGCGGCGGTGCGCCGAAATCCGAAAACAGCGGCGCATTCCAGCCGCGCCGCGCCCCCCAGCGCAAAAAAGCGCGCGCGATATTCGGCGCGTCCGCCGCGGCGTCTTCAATCATCGCGCGATTATAAAAATTTGGGCGGCAATCGGCGGCGCGGTTGTCATATCATCCGCCCGACGTTTGTCGGTATGGGGGGCGGCGGCGGCGAGCGGCAATGGACATTTTCTTTTTCGTCTCCGCATTCGGACGCGAATTCTTGCCGCCCGTTGCGGCGTTATACCCGTTCGTAAATGTTTCCCACGCCGCGATTGCCCCTTCTTCGGCGGCATTCAACGCGTCTTCATCGCGGACATGATGCGCTTGAATAATATGCCACTCAAACGCCTCCACTCCATACTTCCGCAGAGCATTAGCGAAAGGCGTCTTTTTTCCGCACCGGGCATCCGAATCATGTTGACGAATGCGCGCAACAAGTCCCTGCGTTGTCTGCCCGATATATTTCTTCCTATTCGGCGCGATGGCGCAATAGAGGGTGTATTTCTGTTTTAACGCTTCCGCCCGCGCCGCGTCCGGCGACAACCAGCAATGAGGGAACGCGATGATATTATATTTCCCCGGCATCCGGGTGGGCGGCATACCCGCCGCCATCAAATCCCGAAAGGTGTATCGCTTCCCGCCGTCAAACATCGCGCCCGTTTCCGTCATCGCCCGATTATACACTTCCGCCTACCCGTCGCAAACTCGCTGTCGCAGTTGTCTACTCCGGCTATTCGCGCAGCAGTTTGTCGCGGATTTCGGCGTAGCGGGCGGCGGTTTTTTGCAGCACTTCCGCCGGCAGGGCGGGCGGCGGCGGTTGCTTATTCCACCCCGTTGCATCCAGAAAATCGCGCGCGATTTGCTTGTCATAACTCTGCGGATTTTCGCCCGGACGCCACGAATCCGCCGGCCAAAAACGCGACGAATCCGGCGTCAACACTTCGTCTATCAAAATCAATTCGCCGTCTTCGCCGAGCGCGAATTCCAATTTTGTATCGGCGACGAGAATGCCGCGTTTTTCGGCGTATTCCGCGGCGGCGGCGTATATCGCCAAAGTCGCATCGCGAACGCGCGCGGCGGTTTCCGCGCCGACAATATCCGCCATTTGCGCGTAGGAAATGTTTTCGTCGTGCGCGCCCTGTTCGGCTTTCGTCGCGGGCGTAAAAATCGTCTCCGGCAGCCGCTCCGCCAAACGCAACCCGGCGGGCAGCGGAATGCCGCACACCGCGCCGGTCTTTTGATAATCCTTCCAGCCGGAGCCGACGAGATAGCCGCGGCACACCGCCTCTATCGGCAGCGGTTTCAGTTTTTTCACCAGCATCGTGCGTCCGGCGATTTGCGCGCGTTCGGCGGCGGCGACGACCGATTCCGGATCGCCTTCCGCCAGATGATTCGCGATAATTCCCGAAAGTTTGCGGAACCAAAAAAACGACATTTCGGTCAGCACCGCGCCCTTGCCGGTCACCGGCTCGCGCAACACCACGTCAAACGCCGAAATGCGGTCGCTCTGCACAATCAGCAGCCGGTCTTCGCCGACCGCGTAAATGTCGCGCACCTTGCCGCGCCCGACCAGCGGCAGCGAACGCAAGTCGCTTTGCAGCAATGCATTCGGCGCGCTCATTGCGGCAATTCCGGCGGCGGCGTATTGCGGATTTTTTCCGCCATTTGCGCGCGATATTCCTTCAATTTTTCCGCCAGCCGCGGATCCGTCCCCGCCAAAATCGCCGCCGCGAACAACGCCGCATTCGCCGCGCCCGGCTCGCCGACCGCGAAAGTCGCCACCGGAATGCCGCGCGGCATCTGCACAATCGCCAGCAGCGAATCCATCCCGCGCAGCGGCGTCGCATTTATCGGCACGCCCAGCACCGGCAGAGTCGTCTTCGCCGCCAGCACGCCGGGCAAATGCGCCGCCCCGCCCGCGCCGCCGATCATCACGCGCATGCCGCGCGCCTCCAACCCGGAGGCGTACTCAAAAAACAAATCCGGCGTCCGATGCGCCGAAATCACCCGCGTCTCGAAACCGACCGCGAAATCGCGCAGGATTTCCGCCGCCTTCGCCATCACCGGCCAGTCGTTTTCGCTGCCCATCATAATGCCGACTTGCGGCGCGTTGTCGTCCACCATTTTCGTCCTCCGAAAGAAAAAACCGCTATGATACTAAAAACGGAATGATAACAAAAATCCGCCGCCAAACTCCCCGCCTTTCGCCCCTCGCCGCCTCCGTTTTCATTCCGCCCTCGCCGCCGTCCGCCGAATTCCGCCCGCCCCGCAATTTTCGCCCTAATCACCCGCCGCCATTCCGGCGAAAGCCGGAATCTCATCGCGCGACAGCGCGATCTTCCCGCCGAATCAAAATGCGCCTTGCGGCGCAGAGATTCCCGCGGTCGCGGGAATGGAATTAGGATTTTTCGGCGGCATAGGGTATAATGGCGGCGTTTATCTTACAAGGAGCAAAGAAGAAACCGATGAGAGTATTTTGTATTGTTTTGTGTTTAGGGCTTCTGAATTGGGCGTACGCGGCGGACGACCTCTATGGGTGCGAAGGGTACGACAAGATTCAGCGGCAGAAAGCCGATATAGGCGCGATCGAGGATGAAATTCTCTCGGTCGCCAACGATATTTTGCGTGGGTACAAGTACGTGAACTGCCGGTCTCAATTTGTGGTGTTTGAGAACTGTGACAAAATTGCGGTTCATTTGGGCAAGGAAAGAGAAACTTTGGATTCTCTTTTTGGGAAACTTGTCTCCGAGAGGGCGGCACGGCACAAGTTGTACACCCAGTGTTTTAATGCAATGAAGGAGTGGGCTCCCCAAAAAGAAAAGGGGTTCTGGGAATCAATTTGGGAATCAATCTTTGATTGATTATGCCTTGCCCCCGACATTTGGCGGGCGGACGATGGTTCGCGGAGATTACTCCGACCGCGCGGTCGTCGCGCCCAACTTTTCCGCCATCGCCGCCATCTGCCTTCGCAGCGACTCTATGTCGTTGTGCAGACGGTCAAAACCGCGATTCATTTCCGCGCACAGCGATTCGCCGCTACGACGAATCTCTTCGCGGAAATCTTTCCGCAACGACTCCATCATCCGCCGAATTTCAATGGTTGCGCCTAACGCTATGACCATCGCGCCTATCGCCCATTCCATGCCCTGCTCCTTTTTATTCCGGCGGAGAGAATCGCCTCCGCCGTTTTCGGATTGTACCACATTTCACCGCCGACCGTAAATATCTTCGTAGCGGACGATGTCGTCTTCGCCCAGATAATCGCCGATTTGCACCTCAATAATCGCCGCTTCGGCGGCGGTGTCGTTCGCCATCCGATGCTTCGCGCCGAGCGGTACGAAACACGCCGCGCCCGCCGCTTGCGCGAATTCCCGTTCGTCAATCGTCACCGTCATCGTCCCGGCGACGGTCGTCCAATGTTCGCTGCGGCGGCGGTGCGACTGCAGACTGAGCTTGCCGCCGGGCGATACGGAAATGCGTTTTACTTTGTAGCCGTCGCCTTCGGACAGCACCGTATATTCGCCCCACGGACGCCGCACCGTCGCCGGCGTTTCCGCCTGCGGGCGTTTTTGCGCGCGCAAATGCGCGGCGAGATCGCGCACTTTTTCGGAATCGGCGGCGGCGGAAATCAACAATGCATCCGGCGTATCCACGATATGCAAATCGCGCGCGCCGACGGCGGCGATTAAGCGATGTCCGCCGGCGACAAAACAATTTTTGCAATCCAACAATTCGGCGGCGGCGAAGTTGCGGTTGCCGTCCGCATCGGCGGGAAGGGTTTCGGCGACGGCGCGCCACGAGCCGACGTCGCTCCATCCCGTATTTTCGGCGGCGACGACCGAGGCGCGGCGGGTTTTTTCCATCACGGCGTAGTCAAACGAAATTTTCGGCAGACGCGCGTAATGTTTTTGCGGCGGCGACCACGAATCCGAATCGCCGCCGATTGTCTTCCGCAAATCGTCCAGTGGCGCGAACAATTCCGGCGTTTCCGACCGCAGTTCCGAAAACAGCGTTTGCGGCGTAAAACTGAAAATTCCGGCGTTCCACAAAAAATTTCCGTCCGCCAGAAATTGCGCGGCGCGCGCGGCGTCCGGTTTTTCGACAAAACGGCGCACCGCGAATTGCGATTCGGATTCCATCGTGCCGCGTTCAATATAGCCGTAGCCGGTCGCCGGAGAATCGGGCGGAACGCCGAGCAGGGCGATTTTTCCGTCCGCCGCCGCCCGCGCCGCCCGCATCGCCGCCCGCCAGAAATTATCCGCCCGCGCCACCGCATGATCGGCGGGCAGAACCAGCAGCGGCGTTTCCTCCCCGAATCGCTTTGCCGACAGGCACGCCGCCGCCGCGATCGCCGGGGCGGTGTCGCGCCCCTCCGGTTCGCCGACGAACAAATGCGGAATTTTCGGCGCATATTCCGCCGCCGTCCGGCGGCACATCGGAATATCGTTTTCCGCGGCGATAACGATAATCGCGGCGGGGGCGTCCGGCGATTGCGCGATGCGGGCGAAAGTGTCGGCGAGCAGCGGGCGGTCGCGCCCCGGCAGACGGACGAAAGGTTTCGCGTAGGCGGCGCGCGACAGCGGCCACAAACGCAGTCCGCCGCCGCCGCAAATCACCGCTGCCACGAAAGAATCCATCGCCGCAATTATAGCGGAACGGCGGAATATCCGCCGCGCACCGCCGCCGCCCGCCGGTCGCCGGGACGCGGCGGCGGCGTTTATCGCTCCGTCAACAGCGAATCAATATAATCCAAAACGCTGTTTTTGGGTTCGTACAAGTGTTCGGATTTTTTGTTTTTATACAGGGATTCTCCGGGTTCGCGCGAAAATTCTTCCGCCGATTCCGGCGGCGGCGTTTGGCGGATTTGATCGCCGATCTCTTCGTTCAAACGGCAGTACGGCGATTTTTCGCATTCGGCGATGGAATCAAAATCTTCGGCGGACGCCGCGCCGCCGAAGACGCACGCCGCGCCGGCGGCGATTTTCGCCGCAATTCCCGCCAGTCGTTTCATTTGTTTCAGTGGTTGCATCGCCGCGCCTTTCTTGGAAAAGATTCGAAAAATAAAAAACAATTATGACATAAAACCGGCGATTTCGCCCGTTGCATTTTACCGCGGTTCGCCGCCGGTTTTGCCGTCCGCGCGGACCGGGGAATCGCCGCCTTCGGTGTATTTCGGATCGCTCCAAACGCCGGTGACGGTGTAGTCGTAGGCGCCGATTTCGGACAGCGGTTTCTCAAAAATCTTTCCCAAAAACCATCCGGCGGCGAGCGCGATCGGCTGCACCGTGGCGATCGCGCCGATGCCCGCCGCGGAACCGGCGTTCAGTAGGCGGTTGCCGGGGCGCACTCGCCCGCTGATGTCTAGCGTCCGCGCGCGCAAATCGGTCTCGCCCCGCAAACTGATGTTGAGATCGTCGTTTTCCATCACAATATCCCGGAACTCCGCGGAGCCGCCGCGCAGCGCGATTTCGCCGCGCATCGTCTTAATTTGCACACCCTCCCGCCCGAGTTCGGTGAAGCCGAGCTGCAGCAGCGACTGCGGCGAAAACACCGCCAAAAATCCGATCACCCCCTGCTCCGATTTCAGATAGCGCAAATCTTCCGCCAGCAAACTGATGTTCCCCTCCATCAAGTCCAGCGAAAAATCCGGCGGCGCGCCGGGCCACGACACGCCGCCCGCCAACGTCGCGCCGCCTTCGGAGACGACATTATTCTGCCCGAAAGTTTCCAGCGCCGCGGCGGCGTCCGGCGCGGAAAAGAGTACCGTCAATTCGGTGCGCGCGCCGTCGTACAGTCCGCCCGCGGCGAGGGCGTTTTCGCCGTTTTCCACCCGCAGCGTATTGAGAATCCAGCCGTCGCCGGCGGGCGCGCCGCGCAAAGTAAGCGCGCCCAGCGCGACGCCGCCGATGTGCAAATCGTCCGCCGCCGCGACGACCGACAATCCGCGAATGTCCGGCGCGGCGTCGCCGCCGGGCAAATTCGCCAGCCGCAAACGCGACAATTCCGCCCGCAACGCGCCGGGGCGATACGACACCGCGCCGTCCACCGCGTCTCCGCGCAAAATAATCCGCCGCGCGCCGTCCGCGCCGGGCGGCGGCGCGCGCACGGTCAAATTTTGCCGCGGCATATTCAACACCTCGGAATCGGCGAACGCCAGCGACAGCGCGACATCATCGCCGCCGCCGCCGAACGCCAGCCATTCCGCGCCGCCGCGAATTCCGCGGAGTTCGCCGTGAATATACGCGCCTTTCGCGGGCGGCGCGCGTTGCGATTCGTTAATCGCAATGTCCATACCGCCGCCGTTGTGCTGCAGCAAAAAATCGTCGCCGCGCAAATGCAAAGACGCCTGCGTCTCGCCGTCCGCCGTTTCCGCCCGCAAAAACGCCGTCTCATCCGCCGTCTTTGCCAGCGGCGGCGGCAGGGCGAAAGACACGCCGCGCAAATCGGAAATAAACGCCGTCTTTCGTCCGTCCCGCCGCAGCGTAAATTTCGCCGCGCCGGACGCCGGAAATCCGGTAATTCCGGCGACCGACAAGGCGACCGTCGCCGGAATAGTCCCGTGAATCCGAATGGTTTCGTTTTCCGCAAAAAGCGAAACCGGCGCGTTTTCCAAACGCCCCCGCAGCCCGGCGCGGACGCCGTCGTCGGCGATTGTCGCCGCGCCGGAAACGGCGGACAGCGGCGGCAACTCCGCGCCGGCGACGGAAATTTCGCCGTCCCCCAAAATCGTCAGTCGCGCGTCGAAGGCGGCATTTTCCGCCGCCGCCAGCGGCACCTGCATCGCCAAGGAAAGACGCGCGTCGCCGGAAAAATGCAGCCGCCGCATGACCGATTCCACTTCGTCGCGGGCGGGCGGCAGGGCGCGCGCCGCCGCCAAATACGAAGGCAGCGGCGCGCGATTAAACGCGGCGCGCAAATACAAAGTGGCGGGCGTCTCCGCGTCCGAAAACGGAATATGCGCGCGCACCGAATCCGCCGCCGCCCCGGCGATTTCGCCCTCTCCGGCGACGATAACGCGGTCTTCGTCCGCCGTCAAAATGCCGTTGAGGCGCCGCGCGTCCGGCCATCCTTCGGCGACGCGAATCCGTCCGCCGGAAAACGCCGCGGTCAATTCCGTCCGTAAATTCGGCGGCAAACCGCGCGCGCGCAGACGGGCGAAAGTAATCGTCCCCCCGGCGACCGAATCCGCCAGCCACTCCCGCGTCTCCGTTTGCGGTACATATTTCCACAAAGATTGCGCCGGTACGCCGACAATCCGCAAATCGGCGTCCGCGTCCGCGATGTTTGTTCTGTCGCCGCGCGCGCGTATTTTTCCGCCCGCGATTCCGTCTTCGCCCGCCGCGAGAATGTCGCCGCGCCACCGCCAGACGCCGTCCCGATATTGCAAATCGCCGCGCAAAAGGGCGGAAAGCGGCGGCGCGTCCGCAACCGGAATCCATTTTTCGGCGGCGATTGCGGCGGTGATGTTTGCCGTTTCGCCGTCCCAATATCCGTTTGCGCGAAATCGCGCCGCCGCCGTCAAATCGCCGCCGGGCGCGGAATCGCCGGCGGCGAAAAACCGCGCGCCGTCTTCGTCAATATGCGCGCGGACGGTCAATTGCATTTTCTCCCATTCTTTCCATTGCGGCGGGAGGACGCCGGGCGGCCAGTTTTTTACCGCCAATTCGGCGACGCCGCGGACGCCGTCTTCGCCGACGCGCATATCGGCGGCGGCGCGCAACTCCCGTCCGTCGTCCGTTTCTTCCAGAACGCTCGCCCGCAATCGCCCTTGGGCGTGGCGCGCCCGCAGCAGCGCGTTGTGCAGGGTCAGGGAAACGCCGTCCGCGTCCAGCCAGCGCACTTTCGCCCGCCGCGCCTCCGCCGTCCATTCGCCGAGGACCGGCGGCGGTCCCGCGCCGCGCCGTATCGTAATTTCGGGGTCGTGCAGCACCGCGACGATGCCGTCCGCGCCGAGCCAGAAGTCCGCCCGCGGCGCGTGTATTTCCGATCCTTTTCCGTCTTCCAAACGCAGGTTTTCGGCGTAAAACGCCGCCGCGCCGAATCCCAGACGCAGCCCGGCGCGGGAAAAGCGCACCTCCGTACCCGGCGCATAGCGGCGGATGATGTCGCCGATTTGTCCGCCGCCGTCGCGCAAATATAAATTCGCGCCGTATAGAAATGCGACCGACAAGAAAAGCAATGTCAACAGCGCCGCAAAAAATCCGCCCGCCCAACGCATTCCGCCATTATACCCGCAAAAATCCGAAAACGGCGGCGACGCTTTCTCGTGCGTCCGATTTTTTCGCCGAAACGAAAGAAAATTTTTATTTTGCGAAAGGCGGAATTTTTATGTTCCGGCGGCGAAAGGGAAAATTATTTTTTTGTCGGAAGGCGAAAAGGAGCGAATATTTCGCCCACTAAAACTCCACATTCACCAGCGCGAGGGCGCGGCGGAATTCGTCGCGGATTCTGGACAGCGCGGCTTCGTCGCGTCCTTCGAAACGCAGCACCAGGGACGAAGTCGTGTTGGAGGCGCGCGCCAGTCCGAAACCGTCCGCATATTCGGCGCGAATTCCGTCCATCAGCGACAATTGCGCGCCGTCAAACTTCGCGCGGCGGACGAGTTTCGCAATCAGCGAATGTCCGTCCCGCCCGCCGATGTCCAGCACGATTTCCGGCGAGGCGGCGGCGCGCGGCACGTCGGAAAGCGGCGCCGGCGAATCGGCGAAAATCGCCGCCAGTTTCGCGCCCGCCAAAAGCGCGTCGTCAAAGCCGCGCCAGTTTTCGGCGAAATAAAAATGCCCGCTCATTTCGCCGCCCAAAAGCGCGCCGGTCTCCCGCATCCGTTTTTTAATAAACGCGTGTCCGGTCGGGCGCATGTCGGGAACGCCGCCGTATCGGACGATCCACGGCGCGAGATGGGCGGTGCATTTCACATCGAACACCACCCGCGCCCCGGCGTTGCGGCTTAGCATGTCGCGCGCCAGCAGCATCAATAGGCGGTCGGGAAAAACCCAGTCCTCCGCGCCGGGCAAAACCACCCCCAGGCGGTCGCCGTCGCCGTCAAAGACGAACGCCGCGTCGGCGCCGGTTTCGCGCAGTTTCTCCCGCGCGAAGGTCAAGTTTTCCGGCTGCGCCGGATCGGGATGATGATTCGGAAACGCGCCGTCAATGTCGCAAAACAGCGGCGTAACTTTATGTCCGAGACGGCGGTACAACTCCGGCGCATATTCGCCCGCCGCGCCGTTGCCGGCGTCGACCACCAAATGCAGCGGCGGCGAAACACCCGCCGCCCGCGTCGCCGCGTTGATATAGTTTTCCTTCATCTTCGCGAATTCCGCCCCCCCCCCCGTTTTTACAACTTTCGTTTCGGAAAGCAATTCGCGGGCGCGTACGCCGCCGAGCGTCTCGCCGCCGATCATCATTTTAATCCCGTTGTGGGCGGGCGGATTGTGGCTGCCGGTGATCATCGCGCCGTTGCCTCCGGCGATTTCGTGGGCGGCGAAATACAGCGCCGGAGTCGGCGCGAGTCCGATGTCCGAAACGCGCGCGCCGCCCTCGCAAAGTCCGGCGACCAGCGCGCGCGAAAGTTCCGGGCTGGAAAGTCTGCCGTCGCGGGCGACCGCGATCCTGCCGCCGCAATCCCGCGCGGCGGCGGCAAGCGCGAGTCCGATTTGCCGGACGCCGTCCGCCGAAAGCGTCTCCCCGAACACGCCGCGGATGTCGTTCGCCTTGAAAATTGAATCGGGGGGGGGGGGCATTTATACTTTTTCCGCCGCGGCGAAAAAATCGTACAGCGTCTGTCCGAGCCAGTCGCGCGGCGCGCCGAAAAACGCGCCGTGTCCGCCGTGTTTCGGGCGGCAAAAAACGACTTTGTCCGACGCCGTTTGCGGCAGGGAATTCGCCGGCACCAGCGGATCGTTTTGCGCGTTGATGCACAGCAGCGGCGTTTTCATTTGCAGCAGCGCGGTTTCGGCGGAACCTTCGCGCCAATATTCTTCGGCGTTTGCAAAACCGTGAACCGGCGCGGTATACACGCGGTCAAAATCGCCGATGTTTCGGACGGCGCGCAATTGTTTTTCGTCCGCGACGGCGGGATAGCGTTTTTGTTTTTGCCGCACCTTGTCGCGCAAAAGTTTTACGAAATGCCGCCCGTAAATCAAATGCGATACGCCGCGCGACAAACGGCGGGCGGCGGCGGGCAAATTGAGCGGCGCGCTGATTGTCGCCGCCGCCCGCACCGGCGGCGCGTTTTCGCCGGCGAGTCCGCGAATCAGCGCGTTGCCGCCCAGCGAAACCCCGGCGGCGAACATCGGCGCGCCGGGATTTTCGGCGCGAAAATATTCCATAAACCACCGGACGTCCGCGCCGTCCGCGGCGTGATAGGCGCGCGGCAAAATATTCATCCGCCCGCACGAGCGAAAATGCGGCGCGGCGACCGTCCAATGCCGCGCGGCGAAAAACGCGGCGGCGGCGCGCACGGTGCGGCTTTGGGCGCATCCTTCCAGCCCGTGAAAGACGACCAGCAGCGGCTTGCCGGGGCGTCCCGGAAGCCGGGAGAGCAGCACTTCGTCCCCGTCCGGCGTTTTGGCGACATCGTTTTGATAGGGCAGCGTCCCCCTGTCGTAAAGCGCCGCGACGGTTTCGGCGTGCGCCGAACAAAGCCACCACGGACGGCGAAAAGAGTCGGCGGCGGCGGGCATCCGCGTATTTTACTCCGATGGGCGAAAAAAACCGTCGTTTTAACTTGCAATTTTCGGAAATTTATGATAATGTCGCGTTGACTGACGAATCAAAACAGGAGGATTTATGTCGGACGAGAAAACAAAAAAATCGCTTGTCAGCAAAGACGAAATTAAACGTCGCGGACAACAGGCGATAGAGTTGCTACATTGGGCGGGGCGCAAGATGAAGGGTTGGCCTCCCGGAGTGGCGGGGTATGCGGGCAACCTTGTCGGCGTGTTTGAAGAGAAACGGAAGCATCCGGATGCGGATATGATGGCGCGCGCTGGCGTTCGAATCGCGCAGGAGCAACATAATGTGGATTCCATCGCTCGTCAGGCGGGGGTGGGCATGTCGCCCGAAGACATAGAGAAAATCCCCGCCATTGACGAGGATTGGAAAGCGTCTTTTATGGACGAGGTAAAACTCGTTTCGGACAAAGAGATGCGATCTCTTTGGGCGAATATTCTGCGCGGCAAAGCGCGGGATTCCAACGCGTTCTCCAAGCGGACGGTGAAACTCGTCGGCGAAATGGAAAAGAAAGAAGCGGAAATGTTCACGCATTTCTGTCAGTTCGTTGTTTCCGGTGGCCCGATGATATATGACCACAGAGCGTCCGTTTATAACAAACAAGGGCGCATGTTTGACATATTGAAGCATTTGGATGCCATAGGACTGGTGTCTACGGATACAGTGGCGGGGTATCGGCTTGAATCTAAAGTGCCTGCAACGATGGTTTCTTATTTTGACAAATTTGTGCAGCTGAGTTTGTCTAAAGAAAAAGACCAGTATTTTCTGCAGTCAGGACACGCCTTGTTCACAGAGGCGGGGCGGCAACTGCTGCCGATTTGCGGCGCGCAAGCGAGCGACGAATTTTTTGCGTATCTTATGGAAGAGTGGAAGACACGGAATTGTAAACCAAAACTGTTGTCGCCGCAAGAGGTATTGGAATTTTTGTTTTCGCAACAACATAAGCCGCCGCCTGCGTCTTAATCACAACCACCGCCCCAGCACCGCCGCTTTGCGGGCGGGGGCGGAGGCGATTGTGTCGCGCAGTTCGGCGATTCGCGCGTCCGCGTTTCGGAGTTCGGCGGCGAATTCGGGGGTTTCGGGCGGGGCGGGAATTTTGATGTTGAGAAAATCGGACGCGGCGATTCGCGGCAGGGCGATGCCCTTCGTCAGATCCGCGGTCTGCTTTTGCGTGCGTTCGTCCAGCAGAACGAATTTGACGAAAAGCGGCGACTTCGTAATTAACACCAGAATATCGGTGGAGCAGACGCCTTCGCCCCGCGCGATATGCACCTTGTTCAGATACGGGCGCAGTCTGCCGTACAGCACGTCGCCTTTGCGGAAGATATTTTTCGCGCTTTTTAATTGCCCGCCGGAAACGCGCGCGGATTCCGCCAACTCCCCGGTGCGGCTTTCCATATGTTCCAGTCCGACATAGTTGAATTCCCGTTCGGGAAATTCGGACGGTTCAATTTTTTCCGCCGACAGCGCGACCAGCGCGGACAGATTGACGAATTTTTTCCCGCCGATTAACCGCGAGATGTGCTGATGCGTCCGGGCAATTTCCCGCCGCAGGGATTCCACTTCGCCGTCCACCGCCGCGCATTCGGCGGCGATTTTTTCCTGCATCCGTATCGGCGGCAGGGGGACGGACAGTTTTTTAATGTCTCTCGGATAGACATGCGGCTGCACCGCGCCGCGGGCGAGCGCGTACAATTCGTCTTGCCGGTTCTGCAGAACATAAAAAACAAAAAGCGTATTTACGCGCCCTTCATTTTTCGATTGTATCGTCGTGCAGTCGGACGCGAAAACAGGTTCGCGATGATAGACGACATAGCCGGCGTTGCCGGAACCGCTTACCGTGATGACGCCGCCTTCGCGGTTCGCCTTGTTGTGATAATAGGCGGGTTCCATGCCGCCCGCGATGACCGGAATTTCGCCGGGAGTCGTCCGCGATTTCGTCATCGCGTCCCCTTTGCGGATGTCCAAATCCAAATCGCCCAAAGCCGCGATTTCCCAGCGGCTTTTAATTTCGGTGTGCGCGGCGATTTTCAGGTTGATCGCGTTGTTCGTTTCCAAACCCGAAAAATCCACGCAGTCCGTCAGGTTCACCGTCTTGAAGTGCGCGCGCAGATCATCCCCGATTTCGGGGATCGTTTCGCCGTGTATGTTGTTGCGGATGCAGCCGGCGACCGCGTCCAGTTTGCCGCCGCCCAGCATTTTCATTCCCTCGCGCCCTCTGGCGTGCGAGAATTTGTATCCCAAAAACGCCCGCTGCATTTCGGTGCCGACGCCGGAGTCCGCCGCCGCGACGATTTGCGGATGGTAGATGTTTTCGCCGTCGTGCTTGTAGCCGATGCCGCGCATGCACAGCATATAAAACGTGAACCGTTCGCGTTCGCGTTCCAGCGCGAAATCGTACAGACGGCGCGACAATTCCGCCTTTCGTTCGGCGGCGGGAAGTTTGCAAAAATCGCGTTGCCGCCGCAGTTTTTGCGTTTGCGGCAGATCGGCGAACGCGCGTTCGTAGTCCCTCCACAATTCCGATTTTTGCACGGCGGCGTTCGCGTTCCGCGCGACAAGAGTCCGATAGTCGGCGGGCGCGAAACCGCGCCGTCCGGCGTAGCCGTCCAGCAGACGCCGCTCGTTTATGTAATCCGGATATTTGTATTTGCGGTTGGTAAACAAATCCCCGGCGACGGCGTCGCGATCCCGGGCGTAGTCGTCCGCGCGGCGGCGCAAAAACAACACCGCCGTGCTGGTGCCGGTGGCGATAAACGTCGCGCCGCCCAGTTCGGCGACGCCGAGCAGTTCAAATTTTTGCAGAAGCAGTTTGCGCGCCTTTTCGTAAATGCCGCCGTTGGAAAGAATGGACACCGGAAAAATGACGCCCGCCAGCCCGCCCGGACGCAGCGCCTTCGCCGTCCGCTCCAAAAACAGCGTCTCTATTTCGGAGGCGCTTTCGGTCAGATGATTGAAGAGGGAATACTCTTTTTTGCCGACGGTCAGATAGTTCTTGAACGCCTGCACCGAATAGGGCGGATTGGCGATGACAATGTCAAACTTGCGGCGGTCGGCGGTAAGGCGCGGATGCTCTTCCAGCCCGTCGCCGAAAATAATGTTCGCCTCGCCGTCTCCGTGCAAAAAACAGGCGATCTGCGCGGTGCGCGCGAGGCGGTAATCCTTTTCCACGCCGAAAATGTATTCGCCCGCCCAGTCGGCGGATTTTTTGTATTCCGCGATGCGTTTCCGCAACTTGCGGTTTTCGCGCGTTTCGTCCAGCCCGCCGAGGAAGCCGCGAATTTCGTCCATCATTTCGGTGAGAAAATGCCCGGCGCCGCAGGCGTAATCCAGCGTCTTCGGCAAAAACTCCTCCTCGCCGGCGTCCAGTTTGGCGCGGATCATCGCGTCCGCCCCCAGCGAGCGCAAAATAAACCGGACGACCGGAACCGGCGTAAAAAACTGTCCCTGCGACTGCTTGACGCCGTGGTTCAACAGCAACTCAAAAAAATCGCCCAGCACCGTCTGCTTCGTCCCATAGCGAAAGCGGAAGTGCTGCAGCATCTTGATGACCTCGTGCAGAACGCGGGCGTTTTGCGCGAACAATTTCTCGTTATGCACCTCCTTGAACGAGAATTCGTTGTTGGTGTAATACTTGATCTCGCGGAACATCCGCTGAATATCCTCCAAAGGCGCGCGCTTCGGATACATTTCTATGATCTGGTCAATCGCGGAGTCCTCGTAGTACACGATTTCCTCGCGCAGATACCGGTCCATCCCGCGTTTGTACAACGCGTACAGACGATCCTGGATTTTTTCGCCGGTGTCCTCGCCCTCCTTGAATTGAAATTCCAGAACTTGATCGTCGCCCTTCTCCTCGTCCACGATCTTGCACAGAATCAGCGACAGAATGCGGTTGAAGGCGTTGGCGTTGTCGGAGATGTTGTTGTGCCGCAAAATTTCGGCGAAGCGGTTGAACAACTTCGTCGCCTCGGACAGCGGACGCAAATCCCGCCCGGTCAGCGGCTGCAAATGCGGCGCGTAGGCGTTGACGTTGTCCTCGAAAATTCCGTTGAAATGGAAATACAAATTAAAAGTTTTCTTCCACACCTCGTGCAGTTCCGGCGCGGTGCGGGCGTTGGCGTACAACAGCGCCGATTCGTCGCCCGCCTCGTACGCCTTTTCGTCGGCGGGACGGTCGACGACGCGGATGATCGCGTTGCGGTATTCCGTCGCGCCGCCCGCCGCCGGGCGGGAAGTATACAGGCACAGATATTCCGTGTTTTTGTCCTGCTGCAGATACGAAAACAACTGCCCGCCACTGTTTTCCATCCGCGCGATTTCCCCGTCGTATTCGCCGCCCCAGGTTTTGCATTCAATAATCAGCAGCGTCTTGTCGGAATCGCGCCCGCGCACGACAATGTCCGCCTTGCCGCTTTTCTTAGTGTGTCCCAGCGGCCACTTTTTTTCCAGCGTCAAATCCGCCGGGCGGTAGCCCTTTTCCAGCAGGCGGTTGACGCATTCCAAAACGACGAAATTCTCCGGCTGCGAAAAGTTGCTCGTCGTCTCGTCGCCCCGATTAATTTCGTCGCCGTAGCGGATTTTGCGCCCGGCGACATCGACGACAATTTCGTAATTGTCGGCGTAGGTTTTGGCATATCCGCCGTCCGCTTTCGGCTTGAAACCGAGGGCGGCGGCAAAAGCAACGATGTCCGGCGCGTCCGTCATAACGGAAACTATACCACATCCGCCGCCGCTTTCCCGCTATTTCCGGGATACTTTACGCCGCCCTTTGGAGAGTTTTAAGAGTTTGGCGAGGTCTTTGCGGACGGCGTAGGCGTCCAGTTGCGGCGGAAAACGCATCGCGTATATTCCGGCGGGGTCCGTCAAATACAGATATTCCGCGCGCGTTTTTCCGGCGGCGGGCGGCGGGAGATCTTCCGCATTTCCGCGAATTGTCAGAACGCCCTCGGTGACGTTTACTTGTCCGGCGGTTTCGGCGAAGGCGGCGGCGCGCGATTCGCCGCAGTCGGCGGACGCCATGATTTCCGGCGCGGTTTCGTCCGCGTTTTCGGGGCGCAACCACGCGCGCTGCAGACGCAAATAATGACCGGGCAGCATCAGACGCAATTGCCGCATTTGACACAGACGTTTCCGGCATTGTTCGCTGCATCCGTTTTCGGAGACAAACAGCAAAGTCCATTTTCCGTTTTGCAGCCGCCAACTCGCGGGCGTTTGTTGCGGCGGCAAAATCTCCCCGCGCGCGGTGTGCTGCGACGGCGGCGCGAAATAAAACAAAAGAGTCGCCGCCAGCGGAGTCGCGACGCCGATGCATAAAATTAATAACAGCGGCAGACGGCGCACCGGTTAATTCGCGCCTTTCGTCCGATAAAACGGCGGCGGCGCGAGAAAACGAATTTGCGTTCGCGGCGAAATCATTTTCTAAAACTCAAGACGAGATAAAAGATAAACGCCAGCGCGCCGAAAGTCGCCCACTGCAGCGCGTAGCCGATGCTGCGGGCGGATCGAAAATCCACGCGCACCTCCGCCGGGGCGGCGACATTTTGCGCGAAAAGCGCCAAAGTCAGCAGCGGCAAATCGGCGGCGGCGGCGTATTTTTGCAAATCCAAATTCTGCCACAAGTCGCCGCTTTCGGTCTGCGACGAAAGGGTGAAGGCGTCAGCACCGTCCTTTTGCAAAACGCCGCGGACGGTGACGCGTCCTTCGGGCGGCGGCGGCGGAGTCGCGTCGCGCGCGACAAAACCGCGATTGACCGCGACCGCCGCGCCGTCGTCCAGCAGCAGCGGCGTGATGATGTGCATTCCCGCGATTTTGTCGCGGACGCGGTTGTCCAGAAAAATTTGTTTTTGCGGCAGATATACGCCCGCCGCCGCCGCCCGCAAATACGGACGCAGCGGCGTGTCGCCGGACAAAACCTCCGGCGCGGCGGCGAGCGATTCGCGCGCCGACTGTTCCAGCGACGCCTTTTGTTCGGCGCGGTCGAACTGCCAGACGGACAGACGCGCGCACAGCAATATCAGCACCACCGCCGCGATTGTCAGCGCCGGACTCGGACGAAAACGGCGGCGCGCATTCGCGTTCGCGGACGAACGGGGTATACTCCGGACATGCTGCGAATCATCGCCATCCTGCTGCTGTGTTTTATCGTCGTCAATTTGTTCGCCGGGCTGTTTCATATTTTGCGCGGACGGGACGGCGGCGCGAAATCCGTGCGCATTCTCGCCCTGCGGGTGGCGTTGTCGATATTGCTGTTCGTTCTCATCGTGGCGGCGTCCCAATTCGGCGTTTTCCCATAACAAATTCCGCATCCCCCGCCGCTTTTGCGCGACGGCAGGAGGGAAACCGCATTATACCCGGTCCCGGCGATTTTTTGCCGCCGCCTCCGAAATTTCCATTTCCGTCATTCCGTCCCGCCCCCTGTCCCATTCCGGCGAAAGCCGGAATCTTCGCCGCCGCAAAGCGGCGAGAAATTTCGCGCCTACGGCGCGGAGATTCCGGCTTTCGCCGGAATGGCGTATTTTAATTAAGAGATTAAAAGTGCCGCCATTCCGGCGAAAGCCGGAATCTCATTCGCCGCAAGGCGAATCCGCCGTTTGCGCTTTCGCGCAAAAAGATTCCGGCTTTCGCCGGAATGACGAATTTGTTCGCAAAGGCGACCGGCGGCCGCCTTTGCTTGAAGTGCAGGGTTCAGGACTTTTGTTGCAATTTCCGGGCGATTCGGATACCGATGGCGGAAGGCGACTTCATCAAACTCGCGATCGTTTCCTCCATACGCGCGAATAACTTGACGAACGGTTTCGCGGCTTTGCCCTTGCGAAATCCGCCCGCGTAGTGGAGTTCAATCATGCGTAGCACGCGCTCGGCATTGGCGGGATTTTGTAAGATAGGCAGCGCGTTATCCTGTTCGCCCCGACGGAAAAAGACACTTGTGGTGCCCGCGCTGCGATCCGCCGTCTCCGGCAATTCAATCAGCCCCGCCAAGCCCGCAACGGCGCGCAGGGTCCACGGGTTGAAATTGAAGATATGCCCGTAATGAAACATATTACCCCGCGATTTTTGCCGGGCATATATCTCAATATTCGGAACATCCACATACAGTACTCCCCCCCCCCCCCCCTCGAGCCAGCCGGCTATCATATTCAGATACTTCACGGGATCGTTCAGATGTTCCAGCACATGGCTCAACATGACAAAGTGGAACTGACCTTCGGGGAACAGATCAGGCGACAGATGCGCGGTTTTAATGTCCAAACCAAGATCCTCGCGGCAATAGGCGGCGTATCCGGCATTCGGTTCGATTCCGACGACATCCTTGCCCTGCTGGGTCATCAGGAAGGCGAACTCGCCCGACCCCGCGCCCACATCCAGCACCTTGTCCGCGGGGGCCAGCACATCATGGAACTCCGAGATGTACCCCGCCGCCCGGCGGAAGTTCCGCAGTATCTGCCGCCGCCGGGGTTTGGCGGTCTTTTTGTAAGAAATGCGGTAATCTTCGGAGTAAAACTTCGCCAACTCGTCGTCGCCCGGGATCGGGTCGTTGCGAACCAGGCCGGTCTTCATATTGATTACGGTTTGCAGGGGCTTGCCGTGGCGGTCGGTTTCAGACACTACCCGCAGGTCTTCGGGACGCCCCGCCACCCAAGCGTTGATTTTTGTTTTCATCGAATAATTATACACGATTCCCGCCCGTCCCCCCGTCCCATTCCGGCGAAGGCAGGAATCTACGCCGCCGCGAAGCGGCGGGAAATTTTGCGCCTACGGCGCGGAGATTCCGGCTTTCGCCGGAATGGCGGCACTTTTAATCTATGGCGGTACTTTTAACTTCTTAAATTAAAATACGCCATTCCGGCGAAAAAACACCGCCATTCCGGCGAAAGCCGGAATCTCTTGCGCGCCGCGCAACATTTTGCGCGTTATTCTTCTCCTTGCGCCCACAGTGCGGCGTTGCCGCCGGCGGCGGCGGTGTCTACGCACAGATGTCGTTCGCGAATCAGCATTCCGCCGTCTTCGCCGGTTAATAAAGGGATAATTTCTCCTTCGCGCGCCGCCAAGTTCGCGGCGACTTTTCTTCCTTCGTTTCCCCAATACAACGCCGCGGCGAATCCCCGCAGCCGCCGCAAATCGACGCCCGCGCCTTCGGGCGCGAGTATCGCGGCGCAGCCCGCTTGCTCGGCGATTTTCGCCTGCGCCCGCGCCGCCGATTCGCCGGGACCGAGACAAAGTACTTTTCCGCGCGGCGACAATGTAAGAAGATTTAATTCGCCGACCGGTCCGGGCAATGTTTCACTTTGCGGCGCGGCGTTCGGCGTTTTTGCTTCGGCGGCGAGCGACGCGCGGATTTCGTCCAGACGTTCCGCGGAGACGGCGGCGTCCGGCGCGGACGCGAACGGAACTGGCGGCGCGGGGACGGCGCGAAAACGGCGGACATACCGCGCGCCGCCGGCCTTGGGGCCGGTGCCGGAAAGTCCCTCGCCGCCGAACGGCTGTCCGCCGACGACCGCGCCGATTTGATCGCGGTTGACATACAAATTTCCCGCGCGCAATTTGGCGGCGATTTCGTCGACGCGCGCGTCAATGCGGCTGTGCAGTCCGAAAGTAAGTCCGTGTCCGCTTTCGTTGACGGCGTCAATTATCGCGCCCGTTTCGCCGGCGCGGAAGGACGCGAGATGCAGAACCGGCCCGAAAATTTCTTCGCGCACCTCGCGGACGCCGCGCGTTCGGATTACCGCCGGCGACGGCGACAGTCCGCCCGGCGACGGCAGTATTTTTAACGCGCGTCCGTCTTGTCGGGCGGCGTCGATATGGGCGCGGATTTTTTCGGCGGCGGCGCGGTCTATCAGCGGGCCGATGTCCGTGTCCATGTTCCACGGATCGCCGATTGTTAATTCGTCCATCGCGCCGAACAGCATTGTTTGGAAAGCGGGAAGAATATCCTCCTGCACATACAACACCCGCAGCGCGGAGCAGCGCTGTCCCGCGCTTTGGAAGGCGGAACGAATGACATCGCGCGCCGCCTGTTCCGGAAGGGCGGTGCTGTCCGCGATCATCGCGTTAATGCCGCCGGTTTCGGCGATCAACGGCGCGCCGGGCGGCGAATGGCGGCTCATCGCGCGGTGGATATTTTTGGCGGCGGCGGTGGAGCCGGTAAACGCCGCGCCGCCGACTTGCGGGGCGGCGATTAATGCCGCGCCGATTTCTTTTCCGCCGGGCAGAAATTGCAGCGCGTTTCGCGGTACGCCGGCTTCGTGAAACAGTTTCGCCGCCGCGTATCCGACGAGAGGGGTTTGCGGCGCCGGTTTCGCCAGGACCGCGTTGCCGGCGGCGAGCGCGGCGGCGATTTGTCCGGTAAAAATCGCCAACGGAAAGTTCCACGGCGAAATGCAGACGAAGACGCCGACCGGCGCGGCGCGCGATTCTTCGGCGTCCGCCGCGTAATGGCGCAAAAAATCGACCGCCTCGCGCAATTCGTCTACGGCGTCCGGCGGCGTTTTTCCCGCCTCGCGCGCCAGCAGGGCGAAAAACATCCCGCATCGTTCTTCCAACATTGCGGCGGCGCGCCGCAGTATCCGCGCCCTTTCTTCGGGAGACGCCGTCCATTGTTTCGCCGCCTTCGCCGCGCCGGCGCATTCGTTCGCATCGGCGAAATGCACTTCGCCGACTTTGTCGGATTCGTCGGCGGGATTGACGGCGATTTGCGGCGGCGGACGCGCGTTTTTGTTTTCGGCAAACGCCAAAATTGGCGCGGCGTAAAAGCGCGCGTTTTTGTGCGGCGCGCGCGCGCGTTCCACGGCGTCCCAAGTATCGCGATCCTGCAAATCCCAACCGCGCGAATTGGCGCGGCGCGGAAGAAACAAATCCGGCGGCGGCGCGATGCGCGGATTTTGCGGCGACGAAAGAATCGATTCCGTCTTCGCCAGCGGACATGCGGCGACGGTTTCCGGCGGCGTTTTTTCGTCCATAATCCGGCGGACGAAGGAACTGTTCGCGCCGTTTTCCAGCATGCGGCGCGCCAGATAGGCGAGCAAATCGCGGTGCGCGCCGACCGGGGCGTAGATGCGGCAGCGCGCGCCGGTTTCCGCCGTCACTTTTTCGTACAGCGCGGCGCCCATTCCGTGCAGCCGCTGAAACTCAAACCCGCGCGACTCGCCCGCCATCCGCAAAACCGCCGCGACGGTGTGCGCGTTGTGCGTGGCGAATTGCGGATATACGCGCCCGCCGCTCCGCAAAAGTTTTCGCGCGCAGGCGAGATAGGACGCGTCGGTCGCCGCCTTGCGGGTAAACACCGGAAAATCCGAAAATCCGCCGGCCTGCGCGCGCTTAATTTCGCCGTCCCAATACGCGCCTTTCACCAGACGGACGGTCATTCGGCGGCGCGTCTTTTTCGCCAGAAGTGCCAGCCAGTCAATGACGAACGGCGCGCGCCGCCCGTACGCCTGCACCGCGATTCCGAAACCGTCCCAGCCGGCGAGCGCGGGATGGCGCATCGTCTCTTCCACGATGTCCAAAGAAATATCCAGCCGCGCCGATTCTTCGGCGTCCACGGTCATTTCCACGCCGCCGTCTTTCGCCCGCCGGGCGAGGGCGATTAAAGAATCGGCGAGCGCGCGCACCGTTTCGCGGCGGCGGGATTCTTCGTACCGCGGATGCAGGGCGGAAAGTTTAATGGAAATGCCCGCGGCGTCGCGTCCCTCTTTGCCGTCGTTTTGCGCGATTTTTTCCACGGCGTTTTCGTAGGCGGCGAAATAGCGGCGGGCGTCCGCCGCCGTCATCGCCGCCTCGCCCAGCATGTCGTAGGAATGGCGGTATCCGGCGCCGCCGTTTTTTTCGGCGCGGCGGAGGGCGGAATCAATGTCTTTCCCCAGAATGAATTGCTCGCCCATCAGCGAAACGGCGCGAATTGCCGCGGCGCGGATGACCGGTCCGCCCAGCCGCTTGACCGCGCGGGAAAGCGCGCGCGTCAGCGATTCGCCGTCCGGCGACAGCAGCCGTCCGGTCAAAAACAGCGTCCACGCCGATGCATTGACCAGCGGCGACGCGGAATGTCCGAGATGCGCGCCCCAGTTTGCGGCGGCGATTTTGTCGGCGATCAGCGAATCGGTCGTGTCGGCGTCCGGCACGCGCAAAAGCGCCTCGGCGAGGCACATCAATGCCACGCCCTCCTTGGTGGAAAGTTCGTATTCTTCCAGCATTTTTTCCACGATGCCGGAATCGGCGCGGGCGCGAATGTCGCGTATCCATTCCGCGGCGCGCGCGGACGCGGCGATGCGCGATTCCGAATCAAAATCCGCGGCGTCCAGCAAGGCGCGCAACGCCTCGCCTTCGGATTTTTGCGAAGCCGCGCGAATGCGGCGGCGCGATGCGGCGAGGTCGTCCGTCAAAACGCCCCCGCACAAAATCGAAAATTTAACGCGGAAAACACGGAACATATTATAATCCCCGCTCCGCGACGGGCGGCAGCGACGAACGAAAGGAACGAAAATGCGCGGAAAACACGCATTAAAATATGCATTAAATTGCGACGCGATTCGGACGGCGCCGCCGCCGTTTCCGTCTTCCGCCGAAATCTTGCGGGGGAAATATGTTTCGCTCGCGCCGCCGGATTTGGCGGGCGATTCCGTGTTCGCCGAATTATTTTCCGCCTCGCACGGCGACGCGCGGCGGGAATCGGTGTGGGGATTTCTGCCCTACGGCAAGTTCGCGGACGCGCGGGCGATGGCGGATTTTTATCGCGCCGCCGGGGCGGACGGCGATCCGATGTTTTATGTCGTGCGAAACGAAAACGGCGCTTCGGGAATTGCGAGTTATTTGCGGATTTTTCCGGATTCGTATTCCATAGAAATCGGACATATCTGGCACTCGGCGAAAACGCAGGGCGGGCGGGCGAACACCGAAACGGCGTTTTTGCTGATGGAGCGCGCCTTCGCGCTCGGCTATCGGCGTTTGGAATGGAAATGCAACGCGATGAATATGAAAAGCCGGCGCGCGGCGTTGCGGCTGGGGCTGGCGTTCGAAGGCGTCTTCCGGCAATGCACGGCGTCGAAAGGCAAAAACCGCGACACCGCGTGGTTTGCGGTGCTGGACCGCGACTGGCCGGCGGTGCGGGCGAATATCCGCGAATGGCTGGACGCCCCGCCGCAAAGTTTTTCTCTGGCGGAAAAGAATCTGTCGCAGGTGGAATGGTCGCTTCCCGCGCACGAATTTTGGTCGCCGCCCGCTACGGACGCAAAACAATGAACGACGACAACCGGCGCGAATGGAAAGACGCCGCGGTGCTGATTACCGGCGGCGGTTCCGGAGTCGGTTTGGCGTGCGCCGAATTATTCGCCGCGGCGGGCGCGCGTCTTTTGCTGGTCGGGCGGGACGAAAACAAACTGCGCGCCGCATGCGAAAAAACCGGCGGCGAATATGTCGCCGGCGATGTCGGAAACGCGGCGTTTTGCGCGCGCGCGCTGGCGCAAGCCGATTCGCATTTCGGACGGCTGGACGCGCTGGTGAACAGCGCCGGCGTTATTCGCCGCGGCGCGGCGGCGGCGGCGAAGGACGAAGATTGGACGGAGACGATTCGCGCCAATTTGGACGGCGTTTTTTATATGTGCCGCGCCGCTTTGCAACGAATGCAAAACAACGGCGCGATTGTGAATGTCGTCTCCACCGCCGGGCTGGTCGGCGTGGAGAATTTAACGGCGTATTGCGCGAGCAAGGGCGGCGTGGTGCAATTGACGCGCGCGCTGGCGTTGGAATGCGCGGCGGACGGAATCACGGTCAACGCCGTCTGCCCCGGCGCGATTGACACGCCGATGTTGTATTCCGGACATGCGGCGGATGTTTCCGTTGCGCAGGTGCGCGCGCGCAATATCGCGGCGATACCGCGCGGACGACTGGCGACCGCCGCGGAAGTGGCGCGGGCGGCGATGTTTCTGGCGTCCGAACCGCACATCACCGGCGTAATGCTGCCGGTGGACGGCGGTTATACGGCGCGGTAGTTTTCGCGCAAACTGCGAACAAACGCCGAATTTATGATAAAATAAGGTTTTATCCATCCTTGACAGGAGGCCGTTATGCAGTCCGTCTTTTCGTTTGTTCGTTTGTTTTTTGTCGCCGTCGCGCTGTCGGTTTCGCCCGCGCATGCGTATAATGACGGCGGTTTGGAGGGCTATAAAATCGGCAACAAAGCCGATTTGTCCGGCTTGGAAGCCGTCGATCAGGAGCTTGTGGCGCCGCCCTTTTTGCCGGATTATCCCAAAGAATATCCCGGCAAACCCCGAATCATCAAAATTCGGATGGTTGTCGAGGAGAAGGAAATTGAAGTCGAACCCGGCGTTTTTATGTGGGCGTTCACCTATAACGGCGTCGTGCCGGGCCCGATGATTGTCGCGTATGAGGGGGATTATATTGAGGTGACTCTTGTCAATCCCAAGGGCAATCAACTTCCGCATAACATTGATTTCCATGCATCCACGGGCGCGTTGGGCGGCGGGGAGTTGACAAATGTCGGCCCCGGACAGGAAGTCGTCCTTCGCTGGAAGGCGACAAAGCCGGGAGTATTCATTTATCACTGCGCCCCCGGCGGCGCGATGATACCGTGGCATGTCGTGCATGCGATGAACGGGGCGGTGATGGTGCTTCCCAAGGAAGGGTTGCGCGACGGCGACGGGAATCGGCTGGCGTATGACCGCGCCTATTACATCGGGGAGCAGGATTATTATTTGCCGAAGGACAAAAACGGCAAATATAAGCGGTATGATTCTCCCGCGCTGTCTTTTGCCGACGACTTGAAGGTCATGAAAACACTGACGCCGACTCATGTCGTTTTTGGGGCGACAAAAGGGGCGCTGACCGGCGACAATGCCATGACCGCCGAGGTCGGCGAGAATGTGCTGTTTATTCACTCCCAGGCCAACCGCCAATCCTACCCCCATCTTATCGGCGGACACGGCGAGTATGTCTGGGAGCGGGGAAATTTCTCCGACGCCCCCGCCACCAATTTGGAAAGCTGGGTTATCGCCGCCGGGTCGGCGGGCGCGTTTATGTATAAATTCAAGCAGCCCGGCACCTATGTTTATTTGTCTCATAATCTCATTGAGGCAATGTTGCTCGGCGCGGTATCCCATGTCAAAGTTGACGGCGAATGGGACAATGACTTGATGGAGCAGGTCAAACCGCCCACCGCCATTCAATAACGGCCGGGGTACGGGCGGTCAACTCCGGAATTGCCGCAAACGCAGCGCGAAATTTATCCTCGCGAAAGCGGGGACGACAAGCGCCGGAATTCCGACGACATTGCATCGCGCAAGGTGCGGCGGGAATTTCCAAACTCGTCTCCCGTAATGGATTCCGGCTTTCGCCGGAATGACGGAGTCGGAGGCGGAATAAAAGCGGCGCGAGTCGCCCTTTTTATTGGTTGTCTTCCAGAATCATCGCCGCGGCTTTTTCGGCGATCATCATTGTCGGCGCGTTGGTGTTGCCGGAAATAATGTCGGGCATCGCCGAGGCGTCCGCCACGCGAAGTCCGGAGATTCCGCGCACCCGCAGGCGGGAATCGACCACCGCCGAATCGTCGTTTTCCGCGCCCATTTTGCAGGTGCCGCAGGGATGAAAAATTGTCGTGGAAATCATTCCCGCCGCCTTGATTAATTCCGCGTCGCTTTGCAGGGACGCGCCCGGCGCGAACTCGCGCGCCGCATATTTCGCCAGCGGCGCGGCGGCGCAAATTTCGCGGGCGTGGCGAATCGCGCGGGCGGCGATTTTGCGGTCGGATTCTTCGGACAAATGGCGGGCGTCTATTTGCGGCGGCGCGAGCGGATCGGCGGACGCGACGCGCACAAAGCCCCGGCTTTTCGGACGCAGATGACACACGGACGCGGTAAATCCCGGCTCCCGATGCAGCGGTTCTCCGAAATTGTCCAAACTCAGCGGCTGCACGTGATATTGCAAATCGGGAAACTCCGCGCCGTCTTCGCCGCGGGCGAAACATCCCACCTGGCTCGGGGCGGCGGAAAGCGGACCGCGCCGAAAAAGCGCATATT
>JBPCXA010000094.1:0-11185 GCA_051008975.1 Gammaproteobacteria bacterium | reverse complement strand
ACTGTCGTGGCTCGGCGCGGTCGCCGGCTGGGACAAGCCGATTTTGGAATGGGGACTGTATCCGTTTCTCTTCGGAGACGCGGCGAAAATCGCCTTCGCCGCCGCCGCCCTGCCGCCGATCGCGCGGGCGATAAGACGCCGCGGCTAACGGCGAACGCGGGAATTTGCGCCGATTCCGTCCGCAAAAACAGTACTGTTTTGCCCGCCAACAAGGGAGTTAAGACCGTAAACTGCCTTATTTTTCGCCGAATTTGCCCTTTTTGTGCCAATTTCGGCAATTCCGGACAAAAAAAGGGCGATATTTCCACCGCCTTCTTATTCCGCGCCGAGATATTTCGCCGCTTGCTCGGCGAAATTTTCCAGCGAAAACATCGCGTTGGGCGACAGTGTTAACTTGTGCGTTCCCGGCGTGTTCTTCGCCATCATCGGCAATCCTTTCGGAATCTCATCCTTGCGGAGCATCCGAAAAAACGCGTCATCGGGCGCGACGCCGACAAGCAACAAAACGTCGTAAGGCGTTTTGCCGTTGTACTTGATTCCATTGAATTGAAACTTGCCGTGGACATCCTCCGAGGCGGTTTTAACCTCAATGCGTCGGCCGTTGGCGCGAATGTCAAACGCGCCCGCTTTTTGCCTGCGCGAAGATCGTCCGGTCAATTTTTCGGCATCGCCGTAGCCCGTCATCTGCAGCATCGCGACCGCAAAATCTTCGCCGACCTCGCCGCGCAGACCTTTTTCCACTCGGTTAATGGACGCAAACGCGCCGCGCGACCATTTTCCGGCGTCGCTTCTCTGCACGTATTCGGAAACAATTTCGCGCAAGACGGCGCGCGCCTTCTCTCGCGTTTTTGTCATAACACGACCCCGTCGACAAAGCCGGCGGCGACAAGAACATCGCGAATGTGCTGCATCCGGATGTGCCGGCAGTGATTCGTACTGCGCGTCGAATGCTTCGTCCAGTCCGCGTTTTTCAACGCCGCCGCGACCGCTCGCTTTTGCCGCTTGATGATGATGCCGTAACCGGAGCCGTATTTGACATCGGCGAAGTCGGCGACTACGCGCGGCGGGCGGTTGCCGTAAAAAGTGCCTTGGATGAAAAAATCATATTCGCCCATCCGCGAAAGTCCGCAACGCCGGGAATGATAAGTGCTGACGGAATACAACTCTGCGAAATTTTCGCAGGAGGCGGAGGCGGGCGCCGGATGCGCCGGACGCCGCGCGCCCCATACCTGAAACACGGTATTAATGTCGGCTTCAATTCCGCTTTTGCCGTCGTAAAAAGCGTTGGCGGGCATTTCTTCGCCGTGCAAAAGATGCATTCCGCGCACGCGCGTTTGCGCCGCGCCTTTTCCGCGACTCGCAAAAGTCATCGGCAGAATAAAACCGGCAATGTCGGCGAATAACGCCGCCCGATTCAAGAACGCCAGCGCGATCGCGCCGCGAATTCCGAACGGCGGATTGCCGATAACGGCGTATTTTCCTTTGCACGGCGGCGACCATTCCAAAAAATCCGCCTTTCGGATTTCCGAATGCCGGGGCGCGATGTCCAGCGCGATGCGGCGGGACGGCGGCAGCAACTGCAAAAAACATCCTTCGCCCGCCGACGGCTCCAAAAACAAATGTCGGCGCAAGTCATAGCCGTTGTCGTCCGCAACTCGCTTAAATGTTTGATAACAGTCGGCGGCAACTTCGCGTTTCGTATAAATCGCATCGGCGGGATTGTCGGCGTTGACCGCATACCACGGCAACGCGGACGGCAAAAGCCCGCCGCCGTTGTAAATTATCGCCTCGGCAACCGCAGTCATTCCGTTTTCACGAGAATTTTGCCGCCCGCCCATTCGCGGGTGAAGGGTTCGGGCAGAATGGAAACGCCGCCGCCGCATCCGGCGAGAAAGGCGAAGGCGAGAATCGCAAAAAGCAAGGCGGTCATCGGGCAGCATTTTACACGGATTCCGTCCGAAAAAGAAAATTCCATTTCCGCGAATGCCCACCGCCGCAAACTACGCGCGGTCGCCGTATTCGGTGATGTGCGCGGGCAGCCGTTCGTGATCGCCGTACATAAATTGCCGCGAAACATCCTCGCGGTATTTGCTGGCGGGCGGCGTCCGTCCCATCGCCTCGGCGACTTCGCGGATGTAATTCGGCGCGGCGCCGCAGCAGACGCCCAAATAGCGGACGCCCATTTTCCACGCCTCCGCCGCGAAGGCGCGGATTTCGTAGCGGTTGACATTCATCGGTTCCAGCGCGGTCGGAAACGGACGCCCGTGCGGGGACGGACAGGCGCAGCCGTTTTCGTCCGGCAAATTAAAAAATGTCGGATGCGCCGCGGTCGTCCGAAACGTCACCGGCAGGGCGGCGACATGCCCCGAAAGGCGCGCGCGAATTTGCCGGATATACGGCATCATCGTCGGCGGACCGCGGAAGCAGTTCATTCCGGCGACCGTCGCGCCGCGCCGCTCCAATTCGGCGCAGGTGTCGACGATTTCCCAGCCGTCGCGCATTTTGTTCTCGCCCATCGGCGAAATCGTCACGACGGCGGGCAGTCCGATTTGTTGAATCGCCGCCAGCGCGCAAAACGCCTCCTCGGCGTAATAAAAGGTCTCGCCGACGATGTAGTCGGCCCCGGCGTCCGCCGCCCAGCCGCACACTTCGTCAAACATCGCGCGCGCCTCGCGGTGCGTGTTTTTGTCGTCCGGATGCCAGATATTCGTGTTGTTGATGTTGCCGGCGAGCAAATTCGGCTCTTCGCCGTCCGGCACATCTTCGGCGACTTCGCGCGCGATTTGCAGCGCCGCCTTGTTCAGCGGCTCCAACAAATGCTCCTTGCCGAGAACGCGCATTTTCTCGCGGTGTCCGTTGTACGTGAACGCCTCCGCGACATCGGAGCCGGCGTGCTGGAAATCCTTGTGCAAGGCGCGCAACGCCTGCGGATTGTCCAGCGCGACTTCCGGCACGAAAGCGCCCGACGCCATATATCCGCGCCGCTCAATCTCAAACAAAAACCCTTCGGCGCACAAAACGCCGTCCGAGTCCAGACGCTCCTGCAATCCTCTTTTAGAAACGGTCATCGCGCTATTCCTTTTTGTGATACACAACGCCGATATTATCACATTTTGGAAATATATCCGCCCGTTTTTTGCCAAAAAACGAAAATTTTCCGCGATTTTGTTGTTTTTCCGCAACCCGTAACGCGAAAAACAACCGGACGGCGGATCGTCCGGGTTAAGGCGTCCGGATATGTTCGCGCGCGAACATTTCGGGCAAAAACACGATAAATCCGTTGTCCAGACGCGCCAACTTCCCGCGCCATTTCGCCCGCCAACGGCGGAACGGCGTATTCGGCTCGCCGCTCTTCAAGAACAAACGGCTCCCCGGCACTTCGTAAACGACCGTGACAATCTTCGTGTTCCGCTTGATATGCTGCCACGGCGCGCGCACCTCCCGACTCACCGTCTCTTTCTTAATCTGCAAATTGACGGCCTCGCCGCCGTCCGTAAGCCGAATATCTATGCCCCGGTAATCAAGCGCGGCTTTCATCTCCACATTGCCGCGCCCGTATATCGCCTCCGCCGCATAGCCGCCCTGTATCTGCGTCAACAAAGACGCCCAGGTGCGGTAAATGCGCGCCGGCATTCCGCGATAAAAAGTTTCCTTGCTGAACATTTTGTCTCTGCGAAAATTCTCCAACTCTCCGCGCAGATCGCCGGAATATATGTCATAGAACTCCTCAAAGGACGGAAACCGCGCGCGCCGCTCCCAATACTCGCGGTAAAGGTGGTGCAACGCCTGAATATTCCTGTCCAGGTCCAGTTCCACGAGTTTAATGCGGGCGTATTTGCTCCGATACTTCTCCAAATCCACGCCGCCCAGAAACACGTTGATATTTTGCAGCGCGCTCACCGGATCCTCCCCGTTTTCAACCACGCGTTCGCCAGCCGCGCGTAGTCCGGATTGATTTCGGCGGCGAAAAAGTTAATGCCCGCCGCCTTTGCGGCGACGCATTCGGAGCCGGAACCGGCGAACGGAATCAGCGCGAAACCGCCGGGTTTCGCCGCGGAGGAAATCAGTTTCGTCCCCAGCGCGGCGGGTTTTTGCGTCGGATGGCGGACGACTTCGTGCGCGCGGTGCGCCTCCGCCTCGCGCGGTTCGCACAATCGGCGGCAGGTTTTGCAGTAAAACCATCTTTCGGCGTAGCCCGCGCCGCCGGCCAGCGCGGAAATTTTCAGCACATCGCGCGGCAGCGCGCCTTTCGGATGCGCGGCGTAAATCGTCTTCCGCCCCTTGGAACTGTATCGGCAGAAAGTTTCGCGCCGCACTTTGCCCGCCGCGTTCTTGAGAAATGTTTCGGTGTATTCTTCGCGCACCGCGTCCACATTAAGGCGCGGACGCGCGCCCTTCCACAGACAAAGAATCGATTCGTGGCTGCGCTGCCAGAACCGCGAAGTCGGCACGGTCTTGTTCGTATAATGCCACACCAGCCACCGCTGCGCGTCCGGCGGGCGGCGGACGGCGATATGCGCGAGAATTTCGGGATAGCCGTAAATGTACATCGGCGCGCCGTCCTTCGCCAGACGCAGACATTCGCCGATCCATTCGTCGCACCAGCGGAGATAGTCGGGCAGCGGGCGCGAATCGGAATCGTTGCCGAAATCCTTGCCGATGTTATACGGCGGATCGGCAACGACGACGTCAAAAATATCGTTTTGCGGAATCGCGCGTAGCATCGGCAGCGCGTCCCCGCATCGGATTTTGTTTTCCGAAACCATCCGGCGGGCGGACGGACGGGCGTCTTCGGGCGGCGGCGCGGCGAGGGCGGTTTGCGGCATGGTTTTTATTATAACGATTCGCGGCGGGCGAAACGCGATTTTTTTGCGCCCGCCCGCCGCCGCCGAAATGCGGGTATAATCGTCGTTGTTGGCGGAAAAGGAGACGAAAAAAAATGAGCATTCAGCCCGCGCCGGTTTTGGAGACGGTGGAATTTGAGTTGGACGGCGCGCCGGTCATCGGCGGCGACGGCGAGACCATTTTGGAAACCGCGCGGCGGTACGGCGTGGAAATCCCGCATTTGTGCTACACGCGCGGCTATCGCGCCGCCGGCAACTGCCGCGCCTGCGTCGTGGAAATTGACGGCGAACGCGCGCTCGCCCCGTCGTGCTGTCGCGCCGCCTCCGAAGGAATGAAGGTGCAAACGCGGAACGCGCGCGCGCTGCATTCGCAAAAAATGGTGCTGGAACTGCTGCTTTCGGACATGCCCGCCGAATCGCGCAAGAACGATTCCGAACTCGCGCTTTGGGCGGAGCGGCTGGAAGTGCGGGAGTCGCGTTTTTCCGCGCGCCGCCAGCCGCCGCCCGATTCGTCGCATCCGGCGATGGCGGTCAATTTGGATTCGTGCATTCAATGTACGCGCTGCGTCCGCGCCTGCCGCGAGGAACAAATGAACGACGTCATCGGCTACGCCGGGCGCGGCGCGGACGCCAAAATCGTCTTTGATTTTGACGACCCGATGGGGCAAAGCACCTGCGTCGGCTGCGGCGAGTGCGTGCAGGCGTGTCCGACCGGCGCGCTGGCGCCGATCGGCGGCGCGCTGCTGCAAACGCCCGACAAATCGGTGGATTCGCTCTGCCCCTACTGCGGCGTGGGATGCCAGACGACGTATCACATTAAAGGCAACCGCATTTTGCATATAGAAGGGCGCGACGGGCCGGCGAACCGCGGACGGCTTTGCGTAAAGGGGCGCTACGGCGCCGATTACGCGCATCATCCGCACCGATTGACGACGCCGCTGATTCGCCTGAGTTCCGTCGCCAAAGATCCGAAGCGGATGCTGGATCCGGACGACTGGCGCGAAGTATTTCGTCCCGCGTCCTGGGACGAGGCGCTGGATTTCGCCGCCGGCGGGCTGCGCGATATTTTGCGGGAAAGCGGCGGCAAGGCGCTGGCGGGATTCGGCTCGGCGAAGGGCAGCAACGAAGAGGCGTATTTGTTCCAAAAACTCGTCCGCACCGGATTCGGCGTCAACAATGTCGATCATTGCACCCGCCTGTGCCACGCCTCCTCGGTCGCCGCGCTTTTGGAGGGACTCGGTTCCGGCGCGGTGTCCAATCCGGTTTCCGACGTGCTGGAATGCGAGGTCGCGCTGATTATCGGCGCGAATCCGGCGGCGAATCATCCGGTGGCGGCGACGATGATGAAAAACGCCGCCGCCCGCGGCGCGAAACTGATTCTCGCCGACCCGCGCATATCGTCGCTCGCCGCGTACGCCGAAATCGTAATGCAAATGAAGCCCGATTCGGACGTCGCGCTGCTGAACGCGATGATGCACGTGATCATCAAGGAGGATCTCGCCGACGCGGAATTCATCCGCGACCGCACCAATGATTTTAATTTGCTGCGCGAGCAGGTGATGCAATGTCCGCCCGAAAAAATGGAGACGATTTGCGGCGTCGCGGCGGACGAAATTCGCCGCGCCGCGCGTCTGTACGGCGGCAGCCGCCGGGCGATGATTTTTTGGGGAATGGGCGTCTCGCAGCATATTCACGGCACCGACAACGCGCGTTGTCTCATCGCGCTGGCGATGCTCACCGGCAACATCGGCCGCCCCGGCTGCGGGCTGCATCCGCTGCGCGGACAAAATAATGTGCAGGGCGCGTCCGACGCCGGACTGATCCCGATGGTATTTCCGGATTATCAGCGCGTGGACGACGAAGACGCGCGCGCGCGCTTTGAAAAACTGTGGGGAATGGAGTTGGATTCCGAACCCGGCTTGACGGTGGTGGAAATCATTAACGCCGCCCGTCGCGGCGAAATTCGCGGAATGTATGTGATGGGCGAAAATCCCGCGATGTCCGACCCGGACGCGAATCACGCGCGCGAGGGGCTGGCGGCGTTGAAAATGCTGGCGGTGCAGGATATTTTTCTCACCGAAACCGCGGCGCTGGCCGACGTTATTTTGCCGGCGTCCGCGTTCCCGGAAAAAACCGGCACCTTCACAAACACCGACCGGATGGTGCAATTGGGGCGGCGCGCGCTGGAAATGCCCGGCGACGCGCGGCAGGATTTGTGGATTATCCGCCAAATCGCCGCCCGCCTCGGACTGCATTGGCGATACGAGGGCGAAGATTCGGGCGCGCGCGAAGTGTTTGACGAAATGCGGCGGGCGATGCCGTCCATCGCCGGAATCACCTGGGAGCGTCTGCAAAACGAACACGCGGTCACCTATCCGTGTCTTCGCGAGGGCGACGCCGGGGCGCCGGTCATTTTCCGCGAGAATTTTCCGACCGCGGACGGGCGCGGGCGTTTCGCGCCGGCGCATTTTATTCCCGCGGACGAGCGTCCGGACGCCGAATATCCGCTGGTGCTGATGACCGGACGCGAACTGGAACATTGGCACACCGGCGCGATGACGCGGCGGTCGCGCGCGCTGGACGCGCTGGAACCCGCGCCGGGGGCGTATATGAATTCGGAGGAAATGGCGGCGCAAAACATCTCGCCCGGCGACGCGATTACCGTGCGGTCGCGGCGCGGCGAGGTGAGTTTGTTCGCGCGCGCGGACGACGGCGTCCCGGCGGGGGCGGTGTTTATTCCGTTCTGTTATTACGAGGCGGCGGCGAATATTCTGACCAATCCGCGTCTGGACCCTTTCGGCAAAATTCCGGAATTCAAATACTGCGCGGTGCGCATAGTCCCCGGCGGCGAACCCGCGCCCGCCCTCTCCTTCGGCGGCGGCGTGCTGGCGGAATAGAAAAAAAAAATGGAAAACCATGAACATAATTTTAATTACGCGCTCGGCGCGGTGCTGCAAACGCGGCGGCGCGGATGGAAAAACCGAATCGCCACCGAAATGAACGGCGGCATTGTCGGCGGCGGACGCGCCGACAATTTGATTTATCCGGACGCGATGCAGCCGGTGGCGGTGGAAGCGGCGTTCGCCGGAACACCACCGGACATTGACCGGGACGCCGTCAGCCGTCTCGGACGCACGGAAAGCAAAACGAAGCGCGAAATCATGACCGCCGTAGCGCTCGCCATTCCGGATTCGGCGCGAAGAATAAAGGGCGGCGTCGCGGGAATGCAAAAATGGCTGCGGGAAGGCGGCGAATTGCAGTATGCGGTATATTCATTAGTGCGGGGGGAAACCGGCGAAATTCCGGGAAAAGGTTATGACGTCCGCTATCCGGACGGCGAACCGAACGGCGGCTATATTCGTGGCACGGCGGCGGATTTGGCGGATTTAATCGAACTGGCGGCGACTCCCGACAAAAAAATCAAGCAGATCGCGCGTCAGGCGGGCGGCGTCGTGCGCGGACGCGCCGTCCTCATGTATGACGGATTGCCGGACGAGTTGCGGCGGCGGGTCGCACGGAAAGTCGGACAGCCGCCCGATATTCATGCGATGCGGGTCGCCGCCTGCATTTGGTTGAACGCGCTGGTGCTGCACGAAAAACTGGCGGCGGTCTTGCCGGAAAAAATCGCCGCGCCGTATAGTTGTAAAAATTGGCGGCAGACGGCGCGCGCGTGGGAAAAAATACTGGACATTGACTATAAATCCGTGTTTCGTCCGGCGCTGGAATCTTTGGAGATATTGTCGGCGCACGGCGCGCTCGCCGACGAAGTTCTTTCCGCCCTTCGCGAACAGGCGCACGACATTAATGCGCTGCGTCTGGGATACGCCGCCGACGTCTCCTCGGACATGTTTCCGGAATTGGTCGACGAAAAAGAACGAAAAACGACGGCGGCATTTTACACGCGGATGGAGGTGGCGGAACTTCTGGCGGGGCTGGCGTTCAATTTAATTCCGGACGACGGGCGCGATCTGAAAATTGCGGACTTCGCCTGCGGCACCGGCGCGCTGTTGAAGGCGGCGTATCGGCAGGTGCGCCGCCGCGCGGAACCCGTCCGCGATTCGTTTTCTTTGCATCGGCGCTATATGGAAAAATATCTGCACGGCGCGGACATTCAGCCGATCGCCGCGCATCTCACGGCGGCGGGACTCGCCGGAATGCAGCCCGGCGCGGCGTATAAAAACTCCAACATCATCTGCGCCGGAGTTCGCGGGGGCAAGACCGGCGCGCTGGATTTGCTGAAATCCGAATCGCTCACCGATTTGTTCGGCGAAAGTTCGGCGGCCGGCGCGGACGAAAGCGGCACGGACGCGTTTCGTTCCGCGGACAACAGTTTTGATCTGTGCATTATGAATCCGCCCTACACGAGTTATCACGGCGGGATGAAGTTGTTTGACGTGGCGGGCGTTCCGGAATCGGAGCGCGGGAAATCAATCGTCAATTTGAACGAAATGCTGCGAAACTCTTTCGCCAATACGAAGGCGGGCATGGCGTCCGCCTTTTGCCTGCTGGGCGACCGCAAATTGAAGGCGGGCGGAATTCTGGCGGCGGTGCTTCCTGCTTCCGCGGCGGGGCAGGGCAGCTGGCGGAAGTTTCGCGCGCACATGCTTTCCCGCTATTCGGACGTCACGGTCGTGGGGCTTGTCCCCGGGTCGGGAAAATCATTTTCCGCGGACACCGGCATGGAAGAGATGCTGGTTTTCGGCGCGAAAAACGGCGCGAAGACAAACGGCGTTCTGACCGTCATCAACCTGCATCAAGTGCCGCGCGATTTCATCGAGGCGCATGAAATCGCGCGCGTCGCGCGGAATATTAAGACGCACGGCGAATTAAAAGTGGGCGGGCATGTGTTCGGCGCCTGCGTCAAGTCGCATCCCGGGAACGGCGAATCGTGGGGCGCGGTCGGCGGCAAAAACTACGAAATGGGAATCATCGCCGAAAATCTCGCCGCCGGAAAATTAATCCATGTCGGGCTTTTTCGGGAGACAAATTTGGGCGTTCCGGTAAAAATTTTGCGCGCCCATATTCAGGCGGGCCCCGCGCACAATCAAATCGGGCATTTGCCCGGCAAGGGGCCTATCGGCGCGTTCACTTTCCGCAAAATACGTCCCGGCGAAAAAACCGCGCTGTCGCTGTGGGAAGCGAATCACAAGACGCAAATTCGTCTGTTGTGCGCGCCCACGAAGCGGGGCATGTTAATGGCGGGGCGGGAAAAACTCGCCAGGAAAATGACGGGGTTGCGTTCCACGCTTTTCATTTCGCGGAATTTGCGCATAACATCGCAATGTCTGGCGGCGGCGACGACGAAAACGCCCTGCATGGGCGGGCGGGCGTGGACGGCGTTGCTCGGCGACGGGTCGGTATATGCCGCCTATTGTTTGTGGCTTAATAGTACGCCGGGGTTGATCGTCCGCTGGCAGTGCGCCGGCAAGCAGCATCAGGGCAGATTGCAAATGCAAATCAGGGATATTGAAAACTTTCCCTCTCCGGCGTTTTCCGAAAAGACCGCCGCCGCGAAACGGGCGGTGGAAATTGCGAACGCGGAATTTCCGCGTCTGGCGAAATCGGACCTGCTGCCGTGCAGTATGGCGTGGCGCGACAATGCGCGGAAGGAAATTGACCGCGTCGTTCTGCGGATACTGGGCTTGGACAAAAAGGTCTCGGAGTGCGATATGCAGGCGTTGCGCGAGGAATGGTGCCGCGAACCGTCGGTGCACGGCGGCAAGAAAGAAATACTGAAAGCCCTGCGGGCGGACGGTCTTTTATAAACGGACGCGCCCGTCCCGCGCCGCGCCGCTTTAATAACCGCGAAAATCTTTTTCATACCCCCCCCCCCCTGAAATACCGAGAGATGCGCGGAAACCTCTCTGGATGTTTTATCCGCCGATTCTGCCCAGCGTTTCGGTATGTCCGTCTACGCCGATGACTTGTCCGGAAATGCGCGCGCCCGCCGGCGACGCCAAAAAAAGCGCCGCCGCCGCGACATCTTCGGCGCGCGCGAATTGGCGCAGCGAAGATTGCCGCAGATATTCCGCCCGCACCTCTTCGGTGGACGCGCCGCGTCCGGCGGCGTCGTTTCGGATTATTCGGTCAATTCTTTCGCCCTCCACAGAACCCGGACAGATCGCGTTCGCCCGTACGCCGAAGCCGCCGAGTTCCATCGCCAGCGTTTTCGTCATTCCGATAATCGCCCATTTGCTCGCGACATACGGGCTGCGGTCGGGAAGTCCGTGCCGCCCGGCGTTGGAAGAAATGTTGAGAATGCATCCGGATTTCTGCCGTTTCATCGCGGGAATGACGGCGCGCGTCGCATAAAAAAGTCCATACACGCCGACCGCGACGCA
>JBPCXA010000093.1:0-23537 GCA_051008975.1 Gammaproteobacteria bacterium | reverse complement strand
GGAATGGCGGTTTTTTTTATATTTTCGGATACCGCCAAATTCGGTATTGTCCGCAAAGACAAAAAGCACCGCCATTCCGGCGAAAGCCGGAATCTCTTTAATTCCATTCCTGCGAAGGCAGGAATCTCCACGCCGAAGGCGATAATTGTACAATTACCCGCCGCTTCGCGGCGGCGGAGATTCCTGCCTTCGCAGGAATGGGACGGTCTCTTCCCTTGTTTTCGCAGGAATGGGACGGGGGGGGTGAACGCGGGAATTGCGGGGGCGTTTCGGAATTTTCGGGGGTTCTGATAGAATGCGTTTGATTTGTTATCGGACGCGAATTGCGGGAAGGGAATGCGATGAAAAAACGGAGCGATATTATCACCGCCGGGGACGCGCGCGCCCCCAACCGGGCGATGCTGCGGGCGGTCGGATTCGGAGACGGCGATTTTGACAAGCCGGTCGTCGGAATCGCCAACGCGCATTCCACCATTACGCCGTGCAACGCCGGATTGAACGCGCTGGCGGACGCCGCCGAACGGGCGCTGCGCGAAGACGGGGGAATGCCGCAAACTTTCGGCACGATTACGATTTCGGACGCCATTTCAATGGGGACGCCGGGAATGAAATATTCGCTGATTTCGCGCGAAGTGATCGCGGACGCGATTGACACCGTCGTCAACGGGCAGTGCATGGACGGCGCGCTGGTCATCGGCGGCTGCGACAAAAACATGCCCGGCGGAATGATGGCGCTGGCGCGGGTGAATATTCCCGGAATATATGTTTACGGCGGGACGATTAAACCCGGACGGCACAACGGCGAGGATTTGACGATTGTCAGCGTATTCGAGGCGGTCGGCAAATACGCCGCCGGCAAACTTTCGGCGGACGATTTTTTGGCGATTGAAAAAAAGGCGTGTCCGTCCGCCGGTTCCTGCGGCGGGATGTTTACGGCGAATACGATGTCGTCCGCGTTCGAGGCGCTGGGGATGTCGCTGCCGTATTCCTCCACGATGGCGGCGCCGGACGCCGAAAAAACCGCCAGCGCCGCCGATTCGGGACGCGCGCTGATGGGCGCGATCAAGCGGCAACTGCTGCCGCGCGACATTATGACGAAGGAGGCGTTTTTGAACGCCGTCGCCGTGGTGATGGCGGTCGGCGGTTCGACGAACGCGGTGCTGCATTTAATGGCGATCGCGCGCGAGGCGGAGGTGGATTTGCGTCTGGACGATTTTGAGACGGTGCGTCGGCGGACGCCGGTCATTTGCGACCTGAAACCTTCGGGGCGTTTTGTGACGGTGGATTTGCACCGCGCCGGGGGAATCCCGCAGGTGATGAAAATTCTGCTGAACGGCGGACTTTTGGACGGCGACTGCGTCGGAATTACCGGCAAAACATTGCGCGAAACTTTGGACGGCGTCGCCGATTCGCCGTCGCCGCAGCAGGAGGTAATTCGCCCGCTGGAAAATCCGGTGTATGCCGAGGGGCATCTGGCGGTTTTGTACGGGAATCTGGCGGCGGAGGGCAGCGTGGCGAAAATTTCCGGCGTAAAAAGCCGCAAACACACCGGCCCGGCGCGCGTCTTTGATTCCGAAGAGGCGGCGTTGGCGGCGATTCTGGGCGATAAAATTCGTCCCGGCGACGTGCTGATTATCCGCTACGAGGGGCCGAAGGGCGGTCCCGGAATGCGCGAAATGCTCGCGCCGACTTCGGCGATTATCGGCAAGGGGCTGGGCGATTCGGTCGGGCTGATTACGGACGGCAGATTTTCGGGCGGCACTTACGGGCTGGTGGTCGGACACGTCACGCCGGAGGCGGCGGCGGGCGGCAACATCGCGCTGGCGGCGACGGGCGATTCGGTCACCATAGACGCCGATTCGCGGAAGTTAACCCTGCATTTGGACGAGGAAGAATTGTCGCGCCGCCGTGCGGAATGGAATCCGCCGAAACAGACGCTTTCCGGCGTGCAGGCGAAATATGCGCGTCTCGTCGGCGGCGCCAGCCAAGGCGCGGTAACTTGGTAAGAAGATTCCATTCCCGCGAACGCGGGAATCTCATTCGCCGAAGGCGAATCGTTTGCGCTGACGCGCAAAGAGATTCCGGCTTTCGCCGGAATGGCGATTTTTTTATATTTTCGGATACCGCAAATTCGGTATTGTCCGCAAAGACAAAAAGTATCGCCATTCCGGCGAAAGCCGGAATCTCCGCGCCGAAGGCGCAAAATCAGCGGCGGTTGGCTTTGCGCGTGAGTTCGGACATCGTGAGGCAGTCGGTCGCCAGCCAGCACAGGGACGCCAGACAAAGCAGTCCGCCGCCGACAAACCAGTTTCGGCTTTCGGGATTAATCAGACCCGTATTCGGCAGCGCGGACAAATCGCCGCCCGTCGCCGACAACATTTGCACAAACGGCGCGATCAAATGCGCGTAGCCGACCGCGAAACACGCGACGCCGCCGAAAAAGATGCCCGCCATCCACACGCCGGTGTTGAAAAATCCCAGATAAAAACGATGCAGCCCGATGACGCCGAGCGCCAGCCCCAAAAGCGCGATGCAATATGCCTTGAAAACAGTTTTCATGTCCGTCCGCCGCGTATTTTATCATAGTTCGCGGTTTTTCGCGGCGTCCGTGGTATACTGGCGGGATATGACGGATTCTCCCAAAGCCGCCGTTCTCGCCTTTGCGGACGGCGTCGTTTTTTCGGGGCGCGCCGCCGGTCATCCGTCCGCCGCCGTCGGCGAGGCGGTTTTTAATACCGCCGTCTGCGGCTATCAGGAAATTATCAGCGATCCGTCCTATCACCGCCAGATCGTCAATTTCACCCATCCCCACGTCGGCAACACCGGCGCGACGCCGCTGGACGACGAATGCGAAAGTTTCGCCGCCGCCGGAATTGTCGCGCGCCGCCTTTCGTCCGCCGCCGACCATTGGCGGGCGGAGCGGACGCTGGACGAATATTTGCGCGACCGCCGCATTCCCGCCATTTCCGGCGTGGACACCCGCGCGGTGACCTGCAAATTGCGGGACGGCGGCGCGATCGCCGCCTGCATTTTTCCCGTTTCGGACGGGCAAACCCGCGAAGACGCCGCCGCCGAGGCGGTCGCCGCCGCCGCCGGTTTTTGCGGGTTGTCCGGCGCGATGCTGGCCGGCGAGACCGGGCGGTCGCGCCCGCCGGAATGGCGCGAAGGATTGTGGCGGGCGCGCGAAAACGATTATTCCGAAGGCGGCGGCGCGCGCAATGTCGTCGTGCTGGACTGCGGCGTCAAGAGCGCGATTTTGCGCCAGCTCGCCGCCCGCGATTGTCGCGTGACGGTGATGTCCTACGATTCCGATGCGGAAAAAGTGCGGGCGCAAAAACCGGACGGCGTGATATTTTCCAACGGGCCGGGCGATCCGGAACCGTGCGCTTCGGCGGCGGATTTGGCGCGCGAATTGCTGAAATCAAAAACGCCGCTTTTCGGCATTTGTCTGGGGCATCAAATTCTCGCCGCCGCGCTGGGGGCGAAGACGATAAAAATGAAGTTCGGGCATCACGGCGCGAATCATCCGGTGCGGGACGAGGAAACCGGACGGGTTTTAATTACCAGCCAGAATCACGGTTTCGCGGTGGACGCCGATTCTTTGCCCGAAGGCGCGCGGGCGACGCACATTTCCCTGTTTGACGGCTCGCTGCAGGGAATCGCCTGCGATTCGCCGCCGGTATTAACTTTTCAAGGGCATCCGGAGGCGAGTCCCGGCCCGCACGACGCGGCGTTTTTGTTCGACCGCTTTGTTAATTTAATGGACGAAAGGAAACAGTAATGCCTTTTATTATTGAAAATCAAGAGCAATATCTTGATTATCTTGACCGCCATGGCGTTGGAGACAACGACACCGTGCCGGGGGCGACTCCGCGCTCTTATCTTTCGTATCTGCGAGCCGCGACAAAGATTCTTAACTGCAGCATATCCGCGCAATTGTTTCCGAATCTGAGTCCTGCGGATTTTGATGCCGTTTGCGATCGCGTAAAATACGATCAACAACACGCGCAGTATGCGTCGGGTACTCGTAGAAACGCCATATCCGCTTTGCGGCATTACTTTGACATGGTTGCGGGTAATCATTAATGCCGAAACGCGCGGACATCAACGGCGTTTTAGTTTTGGGCGCGGGGCCGATTGTGATCGGGCAGGCGTGCGAGTTTGACTATTCCGGGACGCAGGCGTGCCGCGCCCTGCGCGGGGAGGGGATTCGCGTCGTGCTGTTGAATTCCAATCCGGCGACGATTATGACCGATCCCGATGTGGCGGACGCGACATATATCGAACCGGTCGACGCGGACGCCGCCGAGGCGATTATCGCGCGCGAAAAAGTTGACGCCGTTTTGCCGACGATGGGCGGGCAGACCGCGCTCAACTGCGCGATGGAATTGCATCGCCGCGGCGTGTTTAACGGGGGGGAGGCGCCGAAACTGATCGGCGCCGGCGCCGACAGCATCCGCGCCGCCGAGGACCGCGGCGCGTTCAAAAAGGCGATGGCGGAAATCGGGCTGCGGTGCGCGCCTTCGGCGGTCGTGTCGGACATCGCCGAAGCCGGACGGGCGGCGCGGGAGATCGGTTTTCCGGTGATTTTGCGCCCGTCGTTTACGCTCGGCGGCGGCGGCGGCGGCGTCGCCTACAACGGCGAGGAGTTTCTCGCGCTGGCGGCGCGCGCCCTTTCCGAATCGCCGACCGGCGAGGTGCTGTTGGAACGTTCTTTGCTGGGATGGAAGGAATTTGAAATGGAGGTGGTGCGGGATTCCGCCGACAATTGCATCATCGTTTGTTCCATTGAAAACGTCGATCCGATGGGCGTGCATACCGGCGATTCGATCACCGTCGCCCCGGCGCAGACGCTTTCCGACAAGGAATATCAGCGGATGCGGGACGCCGCCTGCGCGGTGCTGCGAAAAATCGGCGTGGACACCGGCGGCGCGAACGTGCAGTTCGCGGTGAATCCGGACGACGGCGAAATGGCGGTGATAGAAATGAATCCGCGCGTCTCGCGCTCCTCCGCGCTGGCGTCCAAGGCGACCGGTTTTCCGATCGCCAAGGTGGCGGCGAAACTCGCCGTCGGATATACGCTTCCCGAAATCGCCAACGACATCGCCGGCGGTACGCCGGCGTCTTTTGAGCCGTCCATAGATTATATCGTCGTAAAAATTCCGCGCTTTGATTTTGCGAAGTTCGCGCCCGCCGCCGACTTGCTTTCTACGCAAATGCGTTCGGTCGGCGAAGTGATGGCGATCGGCGCGACGTTCGCCGAATCTTTGCAAAAGGCGCTGCGCGGTTTGGAAATCGGCGCGGCGGGTTTCGAACCGCTTTCGGCGAACGCACTATGCGACGCGGAAGAGTTGCGCGAACAATTGTCGCGTCCGAGTTCCACGCGTTTGTTCGCCGTGGCGGACGCGATGATCGGCGGCGAAAAACGGAAACCTTTTTCATTGGACGAAATTTATCGTCTGACGCGCATAGACCGCTGGTTTTTGCGGGAGATGAAGGGAATCGCGGACATCGCGGAAGAAATCGGCGCACGTTCGCTTTCCGATGTCGGCGCGGAGACAATGCAAAAATGGAAATGCGCCGGATTTTCGGACGCGCATATCGCGCGTCTTCTTCGCGGTTCCGGCCGCGAATCGCGCCGCGCCGAAACCGTCCGCGAAAAGCGGCATGAATTAAAAGTGCATCCGCTGTATCGCCGCATCGATACCTGCGCCGGCGAGTTCCCGACCGAAACCGCGTATTTATATTCCACATATTTTTACGACGCGGAATACGAACGGGAATGCGAACGCAAAGGCGAACCGTCGTCGTGCGAACTGCGTCCGACGGCGCGCGACAGTAAAATCGTCATTCTCGGCGGCGGTCCGAACCGCATCGGGCAGGGCGTGGAGTTTGACTATTGCTGCATTCACGGCGTGATGGCGCTGCGGGAATCCGGATTTGAAACGCTGATGATCAACTGCAATCCGGAGACCGTCTCCACCGACTACGACATCGCCGACCGTTTATTTTTCGAACCGCTGACCGCGGAGGATGTTTTGGAAATTTGCCGCCGCGAAAAACCGCGGGGCGTCGTCGTGCAGTTCGGCGGGCAGACGCCGCTTTCCATCGCGCGCGAATTGGAAAAGGCGGGCGCGCCGATTCTCGGCACTTCGGTGGACGCGATTGACCGCGCCGAATCGCGCCGCCGCTTTCAACGACTCATCGCCGAATGTAATTTGCGGCAGCCCGAAAACGCGATTGTGGATTTTTATTCTCTTTCGGCTCTTTTGGAACACGGCGGAGACGCGCCCGAATCCGCGGTTTTGCAAAAGGCGGAAGAGGCGGCCGCCGTCGCGGCGGAAATCGGCTATCCGCTGGTGGCGCGTCCGAGTTATGTGCTGGGCGGCAGGGCGATGCAAATCGTCCACGACGAGGAATCTTTGCGCGCCTATTTCGCCGCGCCGTGGCTGCGGAGTTTTTTCGGCGAAATACTTCTGGATAAATTTTTAATCGGCGCGGTGGAAGTGGACGCGGACGCGATCCGCGACGGCGAAGGCGCGTGCGTCGTCGCCGGCGTGATGCAGCATATCGAACACGCCGGGGTGCATTCCGGCGATTCGGCGTGCAGTTTGCCGCCGCATTCGCTGCCGCCGCGGATTGTCGACGAAATCAAAGATCAAACCCGCGCGCTCGCCGCCGCATTGGGCGCGGTCGGATTGATGAATGTGCAGTTCGCCGTACGCGGCGGCGAAGTGTATGTGTTGGAGGCGAATCCGCGCGCCTCGCGCACGGTGCCGTTCGTCTCCAAGGCGACGGCGTTGCCGGTCGCCAAAATCGCCGCGCGGGCGATGGCGGGAATTTCGCTGCGCGCACAAAAAATCCGCGAAACGCCGCCGCCCGCGCGGTTCGCGGTCAAGGAGGCGGTGTTTCCGTTCGACAAGTTTTCCGGCGCCGACGTATTGCTCGGTCCGGAGATGAAATCCACCGGCGAAACGATGGGAATCGCCGACGATTTCGCGCGCGCGTTTTTGCTCGCGCAGGAGGCGATTCAGCCGACGCCGCGCGCGGGGACGGTGTTCATCAGCGTGCCGGACGGCGACAAACCCGGCGCGCTGGAAGCCGCGCGACAGTTCCAAAATCTCGGATTCAAAATTCTCGCCACCGCCGGCAGCGCGCGCTATTTCGCCGCCAACGGCGTCGCCGCCGCCGCCGTCAACAAAGTGAAGGAGGGACGCCCGCATATCGTGGACGAAATCGTCGACGGACGGGTGCAGATCGTCATTAATACCGAAACCGGCTCGCCGCAAAGCCGCCGCGATTCTTTTTCCATCCGCCGCGCCGCATTGCTGCACAAGGTGGTATACTATACGACGGTCGCCGGCGCGCAGGCGGCGGCCGCGGCGCAGGGGGCGCGGCGCGGAACGCCGCGTTCCCTGCAGGAATGGCATAAAACCGACAAGGCGGACCAAGACGGCCGATACGACTGATGGGAGTTCCAATCACCAGGGAAGGACGAACGCGCCTGCAGAGCGAGCTGCAGCAGTTGCGTACCGTGGAGCGCCCGGCGATTGTCGCCGCCATCGCCGAGGCGCGCGCGCACGGCGACCTCTCCGAAAACGCCGAATATCACTCCGCCAAGGAAAAACAGGGAATGGTGGAGGCGCGGGTGAAGGAATTGGAGGCGGTGCTGGCGTCCGCCGAAGTCATCGACCCGGCGACGGCGGGCGGCGACGGGCGGTGCATTTTCGGCGCGTTCGTCGCGCTGGAAGACGAGGACGGCAAAACCGCCAAATACCGGATTGTCGGCGAATACGAAGCCGATATTGACCGCGGTCTGCTGTCTTCCGCCTCGCCGCTCGGACGCGCGCTGCTCGGAAAAGGCGAAGGCGAAGGCGTGGAAGTCCGCGCCCCCGGCGGCATGCGCGAATATTTAATCGTCAAAGTCGCCTACTCGGAATGATCGCGCGCGAATACGCCCCGCCGCCGTGGACCGCCCGTCGCGCGCCGCTCTCCGCGAAGGAATATTCGACGTTTGACGCCGTTCTGCAGATCACCGATTCCCGTCCCTCGCCGCATGCCTCGCTGATTGCCGTCGCCGCCAGAAAACGCGGCGGCGACGATCCCGCGTTTTGCACTTTGCGCGGCGGTACGGCGATTGTGCAGATGCGCTGGCGCAAAACCGGCGCGGTGTTTACGCGTCTGGAATCGTGCCGCCGCCACTGGGCGCAACTGGCGTCCGCCGACAAAATCGCCGTGGATATTCGCGTTCCGGCGGCGGCGCAAATTGCGGTGTTCGCGATTCTCGCCGCCGCCGCCGCGTTGCCCGGCGATTCGCGCAAACCGCGGCGGTTGCTGTTCGCCGGATGCGACAAAAAAATCGCGTCCGCCGCGGCGGCTGCGGCTGCGGCGAATATTCTCGCGCGTTCGCTGTGCCGTCTGCCGCCGAATGTACTGACCGCGGACGCGTTCGCCAAAACCGCGAAAACGCTCGCCGGACAACGCCGATTGACGACGACGGTGTTTGATTCGCAACAGTTGAAAAAAATGGGCGCCGGCGCGATTTTGGCGGCCGGACGCGCCGCCGAGCATTCGCCGCGCATCGTCCGCGTCCGTTATGCGGCGGGCGCGAAGGCGCCGCGCGCGGTATTCGTCGGCAAGGGCGTGTGCTACGACACCGGCGGCGTCAATGTGAAGCCCGCCCGCCAGATGCGCGGGATGAAAAAAGACATGGCCGGCGCGGCGGCGGCGCTTTCGGCGGTGCTGGCGGCGGCGGAATGCCGATTGCCGGTGAATGCGGACGCCTATCTGGCGCTCGCCGAGAACGCCGGCGGTCCGCTCGCCTATCGCCCCGACGACGTCGTTTCTTCGCTGTCCGGCAAAAGCATAGAGGTCGTCCACAGCGACGCCGAGGGGCGGATGATTTTGGCGGACGCGCTGACTTTGGCGACGCGGCGGACGCCGGACGCGGCGTTGTTTGTGAGTTTCGCCACGCTTACCGGCACGATGCACACCGCCCTCGGCGAGCGGATGAGCGGCGTTTTCGCCTCCAAGGCGGAATGGCTGCGAAAGGCGCAGGTCGCGGCGGACGCCTCCGGCGAGCGGCTGTGCGCGTTTCCGCTGGCGGACGATTATCGCAAGAATCTGGACAGCGATGTCGCCGACATTAAACAATGCGCCGAGGAGGGCGCGGCCGATCATATTTTGGCGGCGCTTTTTTTGCGCGAGTTTATGGAAGGCGAGCCGCCGTGGCTGCATTTGGACTTGTCGGCGGCGTCCTGCAAGGGCGGGCTGGGCGCGGCGCCGGGACCGGAAACCGGCTTCGGCGCGGTGTGGGGTCTGGAATTGTTAAAACAAATCGCGGCGTGAGCGTGAATGCCGCATTGCCGCCGATCCGCGGCGCCGGTTTTTTGTCGCTGCTTTCCGTCCCGAGGGTCGCCGCGAGTTTTCGGCGTCCGCCGGATTCCGCGACGGTGGCGAAACTGCGCGGCGAAGGATTGGAAATCGCCGAAATCCGCCTGGATTTGGCGGAGTCGGAAACCGCCGAAACGCCTCCGGACATTGCAAAAATCGAAAAGGCGGGCCGCGAAATTGTATCCGCCGTTTCCGCTTTGCCGTCCGCTTTAACAATTCGTCCGCTTTGGGAGGGCGGGAATTTTTCCGGCGGCGAAGAAATGCGGCGCGATTTGTTTTTGCGTTTTTTGCCGCAAGTGTCCGCGGCGGACATTGAACTGGCGGCGGAGATTCGCCCGCAAATTATCGCGGCGGCGAAAGAATGCGGCGCGGCGGTTATCGTTTCGCGGCATAAAATTGACGGCGTTGATTCGCCGGAAGTTTTGGATGCGGCGGCGGAACGGGCGTTCGCCGAAGGCGCGGACGTTTTTAAGTACGCGGGCGTGGTCGGGAACGAAAACGATTTTGTCGCGCTGCGGACATTCCTGCAAAAATGGAAAACGCGTCCGGTGATTGTCGTCGGAATGGGTCTTTCGGAATTCGCGCGCCGTTCGCGGCGATCTTTTCCCGCGCAAGGATCGCGCATCGCGTTCGCCGCCGTCGACGGATTGCCGAGCGCGCCCGGACAATTAAATTTGAGCGAGACCGTCGCCGCCGTCCGTTCGCGCGATTTCGGAGTTTCGGAATAAACGACGGACGCGTTTCGAGATTTCGCGGCGGCGTCCGGTGTTTAGCGCGCCGTCCGAATTCATTTATAATCGGATATGGAATCTTTGGCGATTGTGTTGCTGACGCAGCGGCGGCACGGCGAAAGTTTGCTGGAAGCGGCGGCGCATTTTACCGGCGATTCGCCGCCGGACTTCGTCGCCGTGTCGCTGCTGGGCAACGAAAGCCGCGGCGAAATAGAATCGCGTCTGGGCGCGGCGGTCGCGGAATTCCGCGGGCGCGGCGTATTAATTTTATGCGATTTGTTCGGCAGCACGCACGCCGCCATCGCCTGCGATTTCGCGCGCCGCGACAAAAATATCGCCTGCGTCTGCGGATTAAATTTGGCGATGCTGATGGAGGCGCAAACCGCGCGGATGCGCCCGCTGAAACAGGCGGCGACGCGGGTGGCGGAAGCCGCGCGGCGATCGATCGTGTGCGGCCGCCGGACATGATTCGGTCTTCGGCGGTCGTCGTCAATTCGCGCGGGCTGCACGCGCGTCCGTCTTCGCAGCTGGCGAAACTCGCGGCGGGATTCCGCAGCAAAATCGTCGTCGGCAAGGGAACGCGCGCGGCGGACGCGACGAGCATCGCCGGGCTGCTGATGTTGGTCGCGCCGAAAAACACCGAATTAACGATCACCGCCAAAGGCGCGGACGAAAAACAGGCGATGACCGCGGTGCTGGAATTGATCGCCGGCGGCTTCGGAGACGGCGTGGACAGTCCGGCGGTCGCCGAGAATCCGCCCGCCGCCGAAACGCCGTCGCCGCGCGCGTCGCGCAAAATAGACGGAGTCGGCGTCTCCGCCGGGGCGGTCGCGGGTCGCGCGATGGTCCGCCGCGCCGGCGAATCGGAGGTGCCGCGCTATCGTCTCGCGAAAGGGCGGATCGCCGCCGAACAGCGGCGTTTTGACGCGGCGGTGCGCTCCGCCGCGCGCGAGTTGTCGGGCGTTCGCCGCAAAATCGCCGGACTGGATTTCGCCGCCGAAATGTTTCCGTTCATAGAGTTGTACAGAACGCTGCTGAAAGATCCGGCGTTGACAAAAAATATCCGCGCGCTCATCGCCGAAAAACAATGCAACGCGGAGTGGGCGGTGCGGCAGCACGCCGACGCGCTCGGCGCGCAATTTCTGAATATGGAGGATTCGTATTTGCGCGGGCGCGGCGACGACATCCGGCACGTGGCGGGGCGCCTGTTGGCGGCGATGAAACCCGGCGCCGGACGCAAAAAAGAGAACGCCGCCGGACTTGTCGTCGTCGCCGCCGAACTGGATCCGGCGCATGTCATCGCGCTGAAACAGCGCGGCTATGCGGCGTTCGCCACCGAAGGCGGCGGCGGCGCGTCGCACACCGCGATTCTCGCGCGCAGCATGGGAATGCCGGCGGTGGTCGGCGCGAAGGGACTTTTGGCGGCGGTAAAAAACGGCGACGACATCATTTTGGATATGGACAACAACGCCGTCATCGTCCGTCCCGATTCGCGCGCACTCGCCGCCTGCGCGGTCGTTTGCGCGCCCGCCGCCGCATCGGGAAGTTCGCGCCGCCCGCGCAAACGCGGAAATCTGAAAACCCGCGACGGCGTTTCCGTCGCGGTGCAGGCGAACATTGAATTGCCGGAAGAGGCGGCCGTCGCCGCCGAATCGCCGGCGGACGGAGTGGGATTATTCCGCACCGAATTTTTGTTTATGAACCGCGAACAGCCGCCGGGCGAGGACGAACAATTTGAAGTATATCGGCGGGTATTGCGCGACATCGCGCCGCGTCCGGTGGTGATGCGCACCTTGGATTTGGGGGCGGACAAAACCGGCGGCGGAATCAACGATTCCAATCCGCTGGGATTGCGCGCGATTCGCTATTGTCTGGCGAATCCGAAAATGTTTTTGACGCAGTTGCGCGCGTTGCTGCGCGCCGGACGCGAGAATCGCAATCTGAAAATCTTGCTGCCGATGCTGTCGCATCCGGCGGAATTGGAACAAACCGCGGCGCTTCTCAATCATGCGCGCGAACAATTGCGGGCGGCGCGCGGCGTTTCAACGCCGCTTCCGCCGCTGGGGGGAATGATAGAAGTACCGGCGGCGGTGTTTGTCATGCGCGAGTTCGCCCGTCGTCTGGATTTTTTTTCCATCGGCACCAACGATTTAATTCAATACACGCTGGCCGCCGACCGAGGCGACGAGCGGCTGTCGCGGTATTATCAGCAGATACATCCGGCGATCGCGCATTTGCTGGCGGCGATTGTGGACAATGCCGCGCGCGCCGAAAAGCCGGTGACTTTGTGCGGCGAAATGGCGGGCAATCCGAAAATGATTCGCCTTTTGCTCGCACTCGGTTTGCGGCGGTTTTCGATGGCGATGCCGCAAATTGCGAACGCGCGCGAAATCATTTCCGCCGCCGACTGCGGCGCGCTTTCGTCCCGCCGCCGCCGCGCGCTTTCCGCCGCGACCCCTGAATTGTTGCAGGCGCAGGCGGAGGCGTTGAATGCCGCGAATTAACGCGATTTTTTTTGGCAAAGGTGCGCGAAGAAATGTAATTCGCCTCGCCGCCGCGTATATTTTTTTGACGATGCTTACCGCTTGCGGCGGCGGCGGAAACCCGAATATCAATTCGGATTCCGTCGGGATAGAAAATTTTCCGCCGCAGGCGCGGACGGAATGCAATGTTTATCGTCCGTATCGGCTGCCGCAAAGTTATGTGAACGCCCTGCCGTCTTTGCGCGGCGAGACCCGCATCAACAGCGTGCTGATATTTAACCGCCCCTCGTTCGCCGTGATGCGCGGCGGACAAACGCTGGCGATTCGCCGCAGCCCGTCCGCCGACGCCTTTCGCGAGCACGACTATCTCGATTGGAGTTTCGCGCATCTGTTGCGCGAAGCGGTGCTGCCCGGCGACGTCTTGAAAATTTTGGACGCCGATCCGCGGACTTCGCTCGCGTCCGAAAACGCCCCCGAAGTTTTCGCGGCGGGACAGGAATACACCGTGCTGGAAGACAGAACGACGGTGCGCGTCGACGCCTATTTTCGCGCCCCCGAAGGGCATACGGACGAAAACCGCTATCTGGGAATCTTGGAAATGGAGAACGCCGGATGCGAAACGGAAAATGTGCGGGAGAGAAGATTTGTCGTTCCCGTCCGGGGGGCGGCGGACGAGGATCTGTTCGTCAGCGACGGCGGATTTTTACTGCGGGACGACAATATGCGCGGTATCAGGGGCGAAGAATTCGTGTTGCGGCGGGGCGGGTTCGTATTTGAGACGGACGCGAATTTTCGCCGCCCGCATCTTTCGTACGCGGTTTCGCCCGCGCGTTTCGGTCCGTTTTCGCTGCGCGCGGACGGCGGCTGGAAACAATTAAGGGGGTATGGGCATAAAACTTCGTTCTTTTACCGCCAAGCGCGCGCGGCGTTTTCGCCGTCTCCGTCTTCCAACGCGGAATTGTACGCGCGGTTTTCGGACGGCGCGGTGAAGTCCGAAGTATACCGAAACGCCCGTCTGCGCGGATTCGCCGTCGGCGCGTTTTATCGGCAATTGTTCCGAGGCGACGATTCGTATCACGCGGGAATCGAACGCCCGACGGCGGACGAATCGCTCAAATTGTATCGCGTTTTTTTCTCCGCCATATTTGGAGGCGGGGAAGAATACATCCGCGTCAATATCGCGCGGGGGCTGCACAACGACAAGACCGCCGCGCGGATATTTTACCGCCTGCATCTGTAAATCCGCCCCGCAGTTTGCGTTATTTGTTCGCGCGCGGCTTGCGTTTTTTCGCGTCGCATTCCGCCAGCATATTGACCAGCACCGCCTCGCCGAGTCCGCCGTTGATGGTGTGTAATTTACGCGCGCCGGGATGCAGGGATTCCAAAATTAATTTGGCGATGCGCGCCGCCGGGACGATGTTGCGCGCGCGGTCGGGGGTTAAATTGTACGCGCGCGCGCGGCGGTCGTCGTTCATCTTTTCCGCCCGCGACAAAAATTGCGAAAGCGCGCGTCCGCTAATTTCGCCGCAGAGCGATTCCAATTTGCGCGCGCCGCCGCCGCTGGACGCGGCGGTGACGTCTTCGCCGCAATTTTGTTTCAGCCATGTCCGCATCCGATTTTTTTCCTTCGCCGCACCGTCGCGCGGACGCGCGGTGCCGATATTAAAAGTCGCGCGGGCGGCGACGATTCCGTCTTTGATCACCGCGCAGTCGGTGCTGCCGCCGCCGGTGTCCGCGTTCAAAACGGCGCGGGCGGCGGGAAACTGTCGCGCGATAAACGCGCCGATAATTTCGGCTTCGTCGTCGCCGTCCAATATTTCAATGTCCGCGCCGGCGCGGCGGCGGATATTCGCGAGAAGGCGCGTTTTATTTTTGCAGTCGCGCACCGCGGCGGTGGCGACGAATTTAATCCGTTTGACCTCCATCGCCTCCGCGATTTTTTGCAGTCCCAGCAATGCGGCGGCGAGACGTTTTTGCGCCGGGGCGGAAATGATATTTTTTGCGCCGTAAGAATCGCGTCCGAGCGCGAGCGGTACGCGGGTGAATAACAAACGCGAAAAACCGCCGCCGTTCGTTCTTCCGATCAACATTCGCGTCGCATTGCTGCCGATGTCCACCGCCGCCATCGGCGGCGATTCCCGCGGAGTTTCGGGCGCGGCGGCTTTTCGGGGGAGGGGGGGCATTATTCCGCCAGCGCGGCGGATTCGCGCGCGACCGCCAGAGCCGCGAGGCGGGCGATGACGCCGTATACATACAAACGCGCGCCCGCCGCGTCCTCGACATCCGCGGGCGGATTGCAGGCGGTCGCAAACGGCAGCGGCGAAAACGACATGCCGCGGCTGTTCAGATTTTCGTGCCGCGCGCGGGTTTTGTTGGCGCGATAAAAACCGCCGACGACCGCGTCCCCGATCATATACGCGACCGGCTCGGCGGGCGCGCCGCCCGAATCGTCCACGGTATTGATGCCCTCTTGAATCAAAACGCTGGACACCGCCGCGCCGTCTTTGCCGACCGCCATTTTGTTGCGCTGGCGGCGGTTGAGCGCGAATACTTCCGCGGCGCTTCGCACCGGCAAAACGCCCATTCCATAAGTGCCGGAATCCGCCTTCAACACCACGAACGGTTCGTCTTCCACGCCGTGCTGGCGGTATTTTTCGCCGATTTGCGAAAGCGTCTCCTCCACCGCGGCGGCGAGACATTCCATTCCCTCGCGGCGTTGAAAATCCACATTGTCGCACACCGAAAAATCGGCGCACAAAAGCCACGCGTCGTCTTTTAATAACGCCGCGAGTTGTTCGGCGGCGCGGCGGTATTGATGAAAATGCGCGGATTTGCGCCGCGTCGCCCATCCCAGCGCCGCCGCCGGCATCGTCGGAATATCCAGCCCGCGCAGCAACGGCGGAAGTCCGGCGGATAAGTCGTTGTTCAACACTACCGCGCACGGGGCGGCGCCGTCGCAGTGCAGCCGTCCGTTTTCGCGTTTTACCGGCGACATCGTCAAAGTTTGCCCGTTGGCGGCGGTCACCGTCGCCGCCTCGCCGTCCAGCCGTCCGAGATGCACCGCAATTCCCGCGGATTCAAACAGGTGCCGCAAAATGGCGATATTGTCCAAATACGCGAGATTACGCGTATGATTTTCGGGAATCAGCAGCACCGATTTGCTGTTCGGGCAGAGCGTCTCCACCTGCCGCCGCAACGCCGCCGCCGCCAGCGGATGTCCGGAAGACGGCAAATTATTAAATCCGCCGGGAAAAACATTGGCGTCTATGGAGGCGATTTTTTGTCCGTTGTTGCGCAGGTCGGCGGAACAATAAAACGCCGCCGGCGTTTGCGCGAACGATTCGCGCAGCCACGATTCCACCTCCGCGAACGCGCCGATAACGCGCCGTTCCAGCGCCTTCAGCGGCGCCGAAATGGACGCGCCGGACATTGTCCTACGACAGCCGCCGGGCGCGGTGCGCGGCGACAATTCCGGCGGCGACGTCGGCGCATTCCACGCGCGCGAAACCGGCGGCGCGCATCATTTCCGACAGCGCGTCCCGCGGCGGAAAACGCAAAATGGATTCGCCGAGATAGCGGTAACTTTCGGCGTCTCCGAAACAACATTCGCCGATGCGCGGCAGAACGGAAATTAAATATCGCCGCCGCAGCGCCGAAAACATCCCTTCGGGCGGCGTAAATTCCAGCACGACGCACATTCCGCCCGGACGTAGCACGCGCCGCATTTCGCAAAGCGCGCGTTCGCGGCGGGTGATGTTGCGCAGCCCGAAGGCGATAAATACGCGGTCAAAACTATGCTCCGCGAACGGCAGCGATTCGCCGTCGCAAAGCGCGAACCGCGCCGCCGGATGACGAATTCGCCGCCGCGCCGCCGCCAGCATTTCGGCGTTCGCGTCCGCCAGCGTAATTCGCCCGCCGGGGACGATGCGCGGCAATACGCGCGCCGCGATGTCGCCGCCGCCGCACGCCAAATCCAAAACCCGCATGCCCGGACGCAGGTCGCCGCGCGACACCGCGATATTTTTCCAAAGACGATGCATTCCGCCGGACATAAAATCGTTCATGCGGTCGTAATAGGGCGCGACCCGCGAAAACACGCCGCCGACCAGCGCGGATTTGGATTCCGCGTCCACCTCCGCGAAACCGAAATCGGCGGTCGCGCGGCGCGGCGCGGCGTCTGCGGATTCTTTTTCGTCGCGCATTTCGCCATTATACTCCGGCGTCCGCGCGGACGATTCCGAATCGGCGGCGGTTTGATACAATTCCGAAATGGCGTTGAAAATACTGCTGCTCGCCGCCGCCGCCGTCGCGGTGTGGATGCTGTCCCGTCCGCGAATCGGCGAACGCAAAAAACGCGGAAAACGCGGCATCGCGGAAACGGCGATGACGCGGTGCGCGAAATGCGGCGTCTATCATCCCGCCGATGAATCGTGCGCCTGCGAAGACCGATGACGTATTATCGGCGGCATGTTTTTATATGCGAAAACCGGCGCGAAGACGGCGGGGCGTGCTGCGCGCGGCGTCCGGCGGCGGCGGACGCCGTGCGGACGCTGCGCGAGATATTGAAGTCAAAACAAATGCACGGACGCGGCAAAGTGCGGGTCAACCGCGCCGGATGTTTTAACCGCTGCGAGGAGGGGCCGATGTTGGTCGTATATCCCGACGCCGCGTGGTATCGCTACGACAGCGGCGACGATTTGCGCGAAATCGCCGAGTCGCATTTAATCCGCGGCGCGCCGGTGGAACGTCTGCTGCTGCGGAAATAGTCCGAGTCCGGAGTCCGAAACGCGCGCCCCGTCCGTTTTTTGCATTTTCATTCTGCAAATAAACAACGTCCGTCCGCCCGCATTCAAATTCGTTTTGGTCGCGTTCGCGGGAATCGCATGAGAATCGCAAAAATGCGGTTATCAAAAATTTCGGAATTTTGCGTTGTCAGGATGCGCGTCCGAGCAGCACCTGCAAAACGAAATGGGTGCCGAAATAACTCAGGAGAAAAAACAGCAGTCCCGCCGCCAGCCACCGCCGCGCCGCGCGTCCGCGCCAGCCGCGCAGTCGTCTGCCGGCCAGCAGTCCGCCGAAAGTCAGCCACGACAGAACGGCGAATAAAAGTTTATGCGCGGGCGGGTCGCCGCCGACGATAAAACCGCTGAGCAACGCCGCCGACAACAGCGCGAAGGCGACCGCCAAAGTGCGGAAACATTCCGCCTCCAAAGTCAGCAGCGGCGGGGCGGAAGTTTCCCGCAACAGTCGCCGGTCGCGCTCGGCGCGCCAAAGATCCAGAAACTGCAGCATCGCCAGCAGCGAAAACGAATACGCCAGCATCGCCGGCAAAATGTGCGGCAGCGCGCGCAAGGGCGGCGGCGGCACATCCGCCGCAAACAACAGCGGCGCAAACATTCCCGCCGCCGCCAAAGCCAGCAAAATCGCGCGCGACGGCTCGCGGCGGATCTTTCGCGTTGCCGCCAGCGCAGTCATCAGCATAAACGCGGACGCCGAAATCCCCACATCAAAACGCGGCATCCAATGCATATCCGCCGCTAGCGCGGCGAAATGCAAAAATATCGCCGGCAAGAAAAAATTCGTCCGCCGCCGCGCCAGCGCATAACACGCCCCCGCCGCAATGTGTAGTACAATAAGAATTATCATGTTTTACTTTTCGTCCACGGCGTCCGCGGAATGCTGAAAACGCTCACCCGCAACTTTTCCGATATTATCAAAAAGGCGCGCGGACGCGGACGGCTGACCGCAAAAGACATCGACGAGGCGCTCGCCGAAATTCGCGCCGCGCTGCTGGACGCCGACGTCGCCCTGCCGGTGGCGGACGAATTTCTCGCCGCCGTCAAAACCGCCGCGACGGGCGCGCATATTGACCGCAATATGAATCCGGGGCGCGCGTTCGCCGCGATTGTGCAGCGGCAATTGGCGGAGGTGATGGGCGGCGAACACGCCGGACTCGTCCTAAAAAAAAGCCCGTCCGTGGTGCTGGCGTGCGGACTGCAGGGCGCGGGCAAAACCACAAATCTCGCCAAAATCGCCAAATATCTCAAAACGCGCAAAAAACGCGCGGTGCTGGCGTCGGTGGATGTATATCGTCCGGCGGCGTTGCGGCAACTCGCCGCGCTGGCGGAGACAATCGGCGTTCCCTGTTTGGAAAGCAAAGAGACGACGGACGCCGTCGCGCGCGCCGCCGATATTCTGAAAACCGCGCGCCGCCGCCTCGCCGACGCGGTGCTGATGGACACCGCCGGGCGCACCGTTTTGGACGACGAAATGATGAACGAAATTCGCGCGTTGTCGTCGCTGTTGTCGCCGTCCGAGACGCTGTTTTTTGTGGACGCGATGCAGGGGCAGGACGCGATTGCCACGGCGCGCAAATTCCACGACGCGGTCGGCGTATCGGGAATCGTGCTGACGAAGTTCGACGGCGACAGCCGCGGCGGCGCGGCGTTGTCGGCGCGGGCGGTGACCGGCGCGCCGATTAAATTTGTCGGCGTCGGCGAAAAGCCGGACGATTTGCAGCCCTTTCATCCGTCGCGTTTCGCGTCGCGCATTCTCGGAATGGGCGATTTGGAATCGCTCGCCGAGCAGGCCGCCGCCGCGCCGTCCGCCGTCGGCGCGCTGGCGCGGACGATCCGCAAGCCGCGCGATTTCGATTTGAACGACCAGCTCGCGCAAATGCGGGAGATTAAAAAAATGGGCGGCATTCAATCCATGGCCGACAAAATGCCCGCCGCGATCGGCGACAAAATGAAAAATATGGAGGCGGACGCCGCCAAACTCGGACGGATGGAGGCGGCGATTTGTTCGATGACTTCGGCGGAGCGCGCGCATCCCGAAATGATCAAGGCGTCCCGCAAACGCCGCATTGCCGCCGGCGCCGGCGTGGAGATCAATTTAATCAACCAGCTTTTGACGCAGCACGAACAGGCGCGCAAAATGATGAAACGATTCGCCAAAAATCCGTCCGGGCTGGCGCGCATGATGGGCGCGATGCTGCGCGGATGACGTCTTCGCCATCGCGACGGGAAATGAAAATCACGCCGCCGTCGCCGCGTTTGCGCGCGGAGTGGCGCGATTTATATTTCGGCTATGCGGCGTTTTACCGGACGCCGCCGCCCGATTTTGACATTGTTTGGAAGTGGCTGGCGGAGGGCGCGTTGCGCGGTCTCGGCGCGGCGGACGAAACCGGCGCGCTGCGCGGAATCGCCCATTGGGAAAAGATTTTGCGTCCGCTGCATTCCCGGCATCTCGCCTATTTGCACGATTTGTTTGTCGCGCCGGAAATGCGCGGGCGCGGCGTTGGACGGCAATTAATTTTGGCGGCGGCGGACGCGGCGAAGGCGGAGGGATGCGCGACGATGCGCTGGGCGACCGCCGCCGACAATCGCGCCGCGATGCGTTTGTACGACCGCGTCGCCGACAAAACTTCATGGGTAATTTATGAACGCAAATCCGAAGCCGGAACCGAATCCAAATCCGGTTGACGCCGTTTCGGTTTCCGGCGTGACGAAATGTTTCGGCGCGCTGCGGGCGCTGGATAATGTGTCGCTGTCGGTGCGGCAAGGCGCGTTTTTCGGACTGCTCGGTCCGAACGGGGCGGGCAAGACGACGCTCATCGCGGTGCTGGGCGGGCTGTCGCGCGCGGATTCCGGCGCCGCAACAATTCTCGGTCGCGACGCTTTGGGCGACGACATGGAATTTAAGCGGCACGTGGGAATCGTCCCGCAGGAGCTCGTTTATGATCCGTTTTTTAATGTCCGCGAGGCGCTGGTGTTTCAATCCAAATATTTCGGTCTGTACAAAAACGGCGAATGGATCGACTATCTGCTGCACAAACTGGAACTGCGCGACAAGGCGGAGGTCAACACCCGCCGCCTGTCCGGCGGAATGAAGCGGCGTCTGATGATCGCGCAGGCGCTGGTGCATCGTCCGCCGGTCATCGTGCTGGACGAACCGACGGCGGGCGTGGATATTAATTTACGCCTCAATTTATGGGAGTTTATCCGCGACCTGAACCGCGAGGGGCGGACGATAATTCTGACCACCCATTATTTGGAGGAGGCGGAGGAATTGTGCGGCGAAATCGCGCTGATGGACGGCGGGCGCGTCGTCGCGCGCGGCGATACCGCCGAATTGATCGCCGGATTCAGCGATCATGTGCGGGTGCGCGCGCGCGTACGCGGCGGCGAATTGTCGCGGCTGCCGCCGCATCGCGTGCGCGGCGATTCGCGGATATTCCGCGTTCCCGACTACGATTCGGTGGCGCCGTTGCTGTCGCGAATCGCCGCCGCCGGCGGTACGCTTTCGGACGTGGAAATATCGCGCGCCGATTTGGAGGATGTTTTCGTGTCTTTGACGGGGCGGACATGAGCGGCTTTTACGGACTGCTGCAAAAGGAGGTGCTACGTTTTTGGCGCGTGGTGTTTCAGACCGTCGGCGCGCCGGTGCTGTCCACTTTTTTGTGGATGCTGGTGTTCTCGCACGTGCTGGGCGGACGGGTGCGGGTGTTGGAGGGGCTGACTTTCGTGGAGTTTTTAATTCCCGGACTTGTGATGATGTCGGTGCTGCAGAATAGTTTCGCGAACAGTTCGTCGTCTTTGATTCAATCCAAGGTGACCGGCAATTTGCTGCTGGTGATTTTGCCGCCGATTACGCCGCGCGCGTTTTTTTGCGCGTACGCCGGGGCGTGCATAATTCGCGGGCTGGTCGTCGGCGGCGGCGTGCTGGCGTCGGGCGTGTTGTTCGCGCCGGCGGTGTTTCCGCAATCGCCGGGGCTGGTGCTGCTGTTCGCGGTGCTGGGCGGGCTGATGGCCGGCTCGCTCGGAATCATCGCCGGATTGTGGGCGGAAAAATTCGATCAAATCGGAATGTTCACGAACTTTATCATTATGCCGCTGACGTTTTTGTCGGGGGTGTTTTATTCTATTCATTCGCTGCCGCCGTTTTGGCGTACGATGTCGCAGTTCAATCCGTTTTTGTACATGATAGACGGATTTCGCCGCGGCTTTTTTAATCAGGGCGACATTCCGCTGGCGGCGTCGCTGACGGTGACCGTCGTCGTCACGGCGGCGGTGTCGCTGTTCGCGCTGCATTTAATTCGGACCGGCTATAAAATTAAAACTTAAACAAGGAGCGTTTATGGAGTTTCCCACCCCCGAACAGGTGCGGCAGTGGATCGCCGCGAAAATGGAATGCGCGCATTTGGAGGTGCGCGGCGACGGGCGCCATTTCGAGGCGCTGGTGGTCTGCGACGAATTCGCCGGACTGCCGGTCGTGCGGCGGCACCGAAAAGTATACGCCGCGCTCGGCGACAAAATGCATTCCGAAATTCACGCGCTTTCAATGCGCGCGCTGACGCCCGGCGAATGGCGGGGCGAACGGCATGGCGCGGATTAAGATTTCCGGCGGCAGTCCGCTGTCGGGCGAGATTTGCGTCTCCGGCGCGAAAAACGCCGCCTTGCCGGCGATGTTCGCGTGTCTGCTCTCCGAAGAAACGTGCGAATTGCGCGGATTGCCGAATTTGCGCGACGTGGAATCCGCTGCGGACGCGCTGCGGACGATGGGCGCGGAATGCCGCAACGAAAACGGCGTAATGACAATTCGCGCGCGCGACATTAAAACGCGCGAAATGCCGTATACGCTGGTGAAAACGATGCGCGCCTCCATTCTCGCTTTGGGGCCGCTGCTGGCGCGTTTCGGGAGCGCGCGGGTGTCTCTTCCCGGCGGCTGCGCGATCGGCGCGCGTCCGGTGGATATGCATCTGGACGGACTGCGGCGGATGGGCGCGCATATTGCGATGGAGGACGGCGACATCGTCGCCCGCGCCGGACGGTTGCGCGGCGCGCGCATCGTTCTGCCGCAGCCGACGGTGACCGGCAGCGAAAATTTGATGATGGCGGCGGCGTTGGCGGACGGCGAAACGATTATTGAAAACGCCGCGCGCGAGCCGGAAATCGCCGATTTGGCGTCTTTTCTAAACGCGATGGGCGCGGATGTGCGCGGCGCGGAGGACGGCGTACTGCGCATCTCCGGCAAAACGCGGCTGCGCGGCGCGGAATATGCGGCGCCGCCCGACCGGATTGAAGCGGGAACATATTTGTGCGCGGTCGCGGCGTGCGGCGGCGAGATCGTCTTGCATAACGCGGGCGCGCGATATTTGCGCGATTTGCGGGGCAAACTCGCGGCGGCGGGCGCGACTCTGACCCGCGAAGACGATTCTTTGCGCGTCGTCATGCGGCGGCGACCGCGCGCGACCGACGCGGCGACCGCGCCGTATCCGGGTTTTCCGACCGATATGCAGGCGCAGTGGATGGCGGTGAATGCGGTCGCCGAAGGCGCGGCGGTAATCGTGGAAAACATTTTTGAAAACCGGTTTATGCATGTGCCGGAATTAATCCGCGCTGGCGCGCGCATAGAATTGCACCGCAACACGGCGGTGGTGCGCGGCGCGGAATCTTTGTCCGGCGCGCCGATGATGGCGACCGATTTGCGCGCCTCGGCGTCGCTGGTCGTCGCCGCCCTCGCGGCGCGCGGCGAAAGCGTGATAGACCGGATTTATCATCTGGAACGCGGCTACGAAAACATGCCCGGCAAACTCCGCGCCCTCGGCGCAGACGTCCAAAAAATTCCGTAAACCGCGCGGATAGTCGCAGTCGCAAACGCAAGAAAAGACCGTCCCATTCCTGCGAAGGCAGGAATCTCCGCCGCCGCAAAGCGGCGGGAAATTTTACGCCTTCGGCGCGGAGATTCCGGCTTTCGCCGGAATGGCGGAACTTTTAACATCTTAATGAAAATACGCCATTCCGGCGAAAAAAAACCGCCATTCCGGCGAAAGCCGGAATCTCCGCGCCGTAGGCGCAAAATTTCCCGCCGCTTTGCGGCGGCGGAGATTCCTGCCTTCGCAGGAATGGAACGGTCTTTTCTTGCGTTT
>JBPCXA010000092.1:0-2986 GCA_051008975.1 Gammaproteobacteria bacterium | reverse complement strand
GGCGTCTCTGGCGGCGATGTGCGTCGCGGCGGGCTTGACCGCGCTCGCCGGCGGCCCGCCCGCTGTGGCGGGAATCATCGCGGCGGCGCTGGTGATTTTTCGCCACCGCCGCAACATTGCCGATTTGGCGCGCGGCCGCGAACGCGGCTTCGGCGGCGGACGGCGGCGCGGAAAATCCTTTCTCGTGCGGATGCTGATCGCCTCTTTCGCGCTGTCCGGCGTCCTGCTGACGCTCGGTTTCGCCCACGATTATCCGCTGACCCGCCGCCAGATTGACTTGATTCGCGGCGGCGATTCCATCGCGGCGGCGCGTCCGTGGATTGCGACTTTTTATTTTTTGAACGAGGCGGGGGACGGAATAAAATATATGCTCACCGGCGACGAAAAATATATGCGGCACTATCCGAGCGCGGCGTATCTTTGGGAGCGGCGGATCGCCCGCGCGAAAAAAGAATCTATTGCCGCCCGTCCCAAAGTACACAAGGCGGCATTCCCGCAAAAGCGGGAATCGCTTTGCGCGACGGCGCAAGCAAACGATTCGCTTTGCGGCGAATGAGATTCCCGCGTTCGCGGGAATGGGATAAAGAGATTCCGGCTTTCGCCGGAATGGCGGCACTTTTAATCTCTTCATTAAAATACGCCATTCCGGCGAAAGCCGGAATCTCTTTGTTCACTTTGATTTTTTACTTTAACCACCCGTCCCATTCCTGCGAAAGCAGGAATCTCCGCCGCCGCGAAGCGGCGGGTAATTGTACCCCTTTACAATTTGCGCCTTCGGCGCGGAGATTCCTGCTTTCGCAGGAATGGAATAAGGGGGGGGGGGTGGCGGAATTGCCTTTATTGTTCTTTCGCGGACAGGCGGCGGAATTTTTGCAGCAATTGCTCGCGGGTTTCGGGGCGCGAATCGTCTTTCGGAATGCAGTCGACGGGACACAGCATCGCGCACTGCGGCTCGTCAAAATGCCCGACGCATTCGGTGCATCGCTCCGGATCAATTTCGTAGAACTCCGCGCCCATAAATATCGCCCGGTTCGGACACGCCGGTTCGCAGACGTCGCAGTTGATGCACTCGTCGGTGATTTTCAGCGACACGGCGGGACGACCTTTTCCAGCAGGGCGGCGGCGACATGCGACGAGACGAACTTGGTCACGTCGCCGCCCAGCAGCGCGATTTCGCGCACCATCGTGGACGACAAATGCATATATTCGTGGCTCGGCGGCAAAAACAAAGTTTCAATGTTTTCGTCCAGCGTCTTGTTGATGTGCGCGAGCTGCGATTCAAACTCAAAATCGGAAACCGCGCGCAGCCCGCGCAAAATAATGCGGCAGCGGCGCGCGCGCAAAAAATCGGCGAGCAGCCCGTCAAACGATTCCACGCGGATATTCGCCCGCGAAAACGATTCCGCCGCCAGCCGCTCGCGCTCCTCCAACGAAAACACCGCCTGCTTGTGAAATCCGGCGGCGACCGCCACGATAATTTCGTCAAACAACTCGGCGGCGCGGATAATCAACGCCTCGTGCCCCAGCGTGACCGGATCGAAAGTGCCGGGGAAAACCGCGCGAATCATCGCCGCAGCAACTGCCAGCAAACCGCGCCGGTTTTTTTGCGGCGGACAATCCGCCAGCCGGCGGGCGGCGAAAAATGGCGGTCGCTCTCGCAATACGCCGTCCCGCCTACCGCCAATCCCGCCGCCGCCGAATCCAGCAAACGCCGCCACGCGCCGTCCGCCGCATAATCGGCGAACGGCGGATCCATTAGAATCAAATCAAACCGTCCGCCGCATTCGGACAAAAAATCTTCGGCGCGGCGGATATGCACGCGGACGGAATCGGCGCCCAGCATTTCCGCCGTCCGCCGCAACGCGCGCGCCGTATCGCCGTTTTTTTCCACGCACACCACCGGCGCCGCGCCGCGCGATGCGGCTTCCAATCCCAACGCGCCGGCGCCGGCGAATAAATCCAAACACGACCGCCCGTCCAGACGCTGCCCCAGAATGTTAAACAATGATTCGCGCGCGCGGTCGCCGCTGGCGCGCAATCCGGCGGACGGCGCGAAACGCACCCGCCGCCCGCGCCACCGTCCGCCGATGATGCGAAAAGACGGCGCGCGGACGGCCGGCACAAAAATCAGGGCGAGGGCGGAAGCGACTGCCGCGCCCGGTCGGCGGCGAGAGTGGTCGGATGCGCCGCAATCAGCGCCCGCAAAGTCGCGCGGCTCTCCTCCTCCTGCCCGAGATTTTGGAGCGCCTCCGCCAGCACCAGCATCGCGTCCGGGATTTTGTCGCCGTCTTCGTGCAGTTCAATCAGCCGCCGCGCCGTCGCCGCCGCCGATTCGTATTCGCCCGAAGCGAGAAAACTCCGGCTCGTCCAATAGCGGGCGTTGGCGTTAAATTTCCCGTCGGGATAATATTTCAGCAATTTTTGGAATCCGTCCGCCGCCCGCGCGTATTTTTCGCCCTGATAATCGGCGAAGGCGGCGTCGTAAAACTCCTGCTCCGGGGGCAGCCCGACGAACGCGCTGATTTCGGAAAATTCCGCGCGCAGGGCGGCGAGATCTTCGGCGATCTTAGTCCGTTCCAGGGCGGCGCGCGCCGCGGAAGTTTCCAGCGTCTTCAATTCCGTCTTTCCGGCTCCGGCGGCGGCGAGCTCTTCAATTTGCCCGGAAAGTTCGCGAAGACGGCGGTCGGACGCCTGCCGCTCCTGCGCCATCGCGCCGAGTTGGCCGCGCAAATTTTCCACGATGCGGGCGAGATCCGCAAGTTTCTCGGCGTTGCGCGCCGCCTGCTCGCGCGCGACATCGTCGCTAAAAATCTGCGCGGACGCCGGAATTACCGCAAATGCCGCAACCGCCAGCGCGACGAGCGCGCGGGCGGCGGGGCGCGGAGAACGGGGATTATTCGTTGTAGTAGCGAATTTCCACACGGCGGTTTTGCGCCCAGTCGGCTTCGTTCTGGCCGAAGGCGACCGGACTTTCTTCGCCGAAACT
>JBPCXA010000091.1:0-6705 GCA_051008975.1 Gammaproteobacteria bacterium | reverse complement strand
CTGCAATATCAAAGCTTGTCTCTGGTGCGCGCGCAGGGGCGGCGCGGCGATTCGTGGCGCAGCCCGTATTCCCAATGGTTCAACGATTTGCGCATATACGCCGTCGCCGGCGGCGGCGCGGCGGCGGGCGAATGGCGCGTCTCCGCCGTAAATCTTTTCGCGCTGTGGCGGGAATTATTCGGAGACGCCCCGCGCGTTTTGGGACTCGTCGGACTGATGACGGACGGCGATTCGGCGGGCGTGGCAATGCGCGCGCGCTACGGCGCGATTGTCTTCTCCGATTCTCCCGAATCGCCGTTCGAAAAATTCGGAAAATAAAACGGATTCGCCTTGCGGCGAATGAGATTCCGGCTTTCGCCGGAATGGTGTATTTTAATTAGGAGGTTAAAAGTACCGCCATTCCGGCGAAAGCCGGAATCTCCGCGCCGAAGGCGTACAATTTCCCGCCGCTTTGCGGCGGTGTAGATTCCTGCTTTCGCAGGAATGGGACGTGGGTGAACGGGGGAAATTGCGGGATGGACGGAATTCGGCGGGATGGAATTTCCGAAACGTTAAACGTCTACCAAACGCCGGTGTTGGGCATGGACACCCATGGTTCGCGCGGCGGCAGGGCGTCGCCGGACTGCAGCAATTCCACCGAAACGCCGTCCGGCGAGCGGATAAACGCCATTCTTCCGTCGCGCGGCGGACGGTTGATGGCCACGCCGCCGTCCGCAAGTTTGCGGCAGATGTCGTAAATGTCGCCGACGCGATAGGCGAGATGTCCGAAGTTGCGCCCGTCGCCGTATTTTTCCGCGTCCCAGTTGTATGTCAATTCCAGCAGCGGCGCGTCTTTTTCGGCGGCGCGCGCGGCGTCTTCCGGCGCGGCGAGAAAAATCAGCGTAAATCGTCCGGCGGCGTTTTCCGTCCGCCGCACCTCGCGCAATCCGAGTTTGGCGCAGTAAAAATCCAGCGATTCGCCGATGTCGCGGATTCGCACCATCGTATGAAGATATTGCATCAGCGGCGCGTCCATTTAATTGAGCAGCCGACGGACGGCGTTTGTTCTTCCGGCCCCCGTCCGGTTTCGGCGATTTGCCGCATCGCCTCGTACAATTCGCGGCGGGCGTCCGGCGCGTCCGACATTCCGCCGTCGTCAAACCGCCCCCGGTATTGCAGTTTCATTTCCCTGTCGTAGCCGAAAAAATCCGGCGTCGCGACGGCGCCGTAGGATTTGGCGACCGCCTGCGTTTCGTCAAAAAGATAGGGGAAGGTGAAGGCGCGCGCGCGGGAGACGCGCGCCATATTTTCAAACGAATCTTCGGGATAATCGGTCGGATCGTTGGACATCACGGCGGCGGCGCCGACGCCGAACGCCGCCAATTCGCCGACGTCGCGCACGAGTTTGTCCAAAATCGCCTGCACAAACGGGCAGTGGTTGCAGATGAACATCACCAGAGTCGCGTTTTCGCCGGCGCAGTCGCGCAGCGCGTAGGTTTTTCCGTCCGCGCCGGGCAGCGAAAAATCCGGCGCGGCGCGCCCGAAATCGCAAACCGGCGAGTAAGTTTTAACCATAAACTCCATTTTAACATACGATTCCGGATTCCGAAATCTCCGTCCGCCGCCGCAAGAATCCGCCGGGGCGGATTCGGATTCCGCGCTGCGAATTGCGGAGCGGCGGTTTTGCGGCATGCGGGCGGCGAAAAACGCCGTCGCTGCGAAAAAACGCAAAAAATTCGCAAAAAATGCGGATTTTTTTCGCCGGACGGCAAAAAAACGCGAAAAAATTCGGCGATTGTTGCACCGAAACGCGAATTCGTGCTATAATGACGCTCTGCCATGATACGAATCGCTGGAGTCGTCGTCCCCGAATACAAGCACGCCGAAATCGCCCTGACCGCGATTTTCGGCATCGGGCGTTCGCGCGCGCGCCTGATTTGCAAACGGGCGGACATCGATCCGGCGGCGCGCATGGGCGGTCTCGCCGATTCCAAAAAGGAAGTATTGCGCGCCGAAATCGGCAAATTCGTCATAGAAGGCGACCTGCGGCGCGAGGCGTCAATGAATACGAAGCGGCTGGTGGATTTGGGATGCTACCGCGGAATTCGCCACCGCCACGGGTTGCCCGTGCGCGGACAGCGCACCCGCTCCAATGCCCGCACCCGCAAGGGACCGCGCCGCATCCGGGTGAAGAAATGAGACCGCGCAGAACCGCCGCCCCCGCCAAAAAAAGTCGCCGCGCGGTCGGCGAGGCGGTGGTGCATATCACCGCCACTTTTAACAACACCATCGTGACTTTCGCCGACCGGCAGGGCAATGTATTGGCGTGGGCCACGACCGGCTCCTCCGGATTCAAGGGCGCGCGCAAGGGGACGCCTTACGCCGCCCAGATTACCGCCGACGGGGCGGGCAAAAAGGCGCAGGAAATGGGCGTGACGCACGTGGATGTGCGCGTGCAGGGAGTCGGCTCCGGGCGGGATTCGGCGGTGCGCGCGCTGCATGCGATGGGATTTCGCGTCAATTCCATCGTGGATGTGACGCCGATGCCGCATAACGGCTGCCGTCCGCCGAAGCGGCGGCGGGTGTAGGCGATGGCGCGCTACACCGGCCCGACCTGCAAACTCGCGCGCCGCGAGGGGGCGGATTTGTCGCTGAAAAGCGGCGTCAAAAAGTTGGAGGACAAGTGCCGCCTCAAAGTGACCCCCGGCGGCAACAAGCGCGGCGCCGGCGGACGCCGTTCCGACTATTTGGAGCATTTGCGCGAAAAGCAGAAGTTGCGCCGCACCTACGGGATTTTGGAGCGGCAGTTTCGCAACTGCTACAAGCGCGCCGACCGCGCGCGCGCCGCCACCGGCGCGGCGTTGATTCAAATTTTGGAGTCGCGTCTGGACAATATCGTGTATCGGATGGGTTTTGCCACGACGCGCGCGCACGCCCGCCAGATGGTTTCGCACAAAATGGTGCTGGTGGACGAAAAATCCTCCAACATTCCCTCGCGCGCGGTGGCGGTGGGGCAGGCGGTGTCGCTGACCGAAAAGGCGCGCGGAATGCAGATGGTGAAGGAGGCCGCGCAACTCGCGCAGAGCCGTCCGCCCGCCGAGTGGCTGGATGTGGATTACGACAATATGCGCGGCGTGTATCGCGAGGCGCCGACGCGCGAGGCGGCGGCGCCCGAAGTCAACGAGAATCTGATCGTAGAATATTATTCCAAGTGAGGCGAAATTATGTCAGGTACGCTGCTTAAACCGTCCATTTCCGACATCCGCGCGCTCGGTCCGTTCTCCTCGCGGGTGACGGTGGAGCCGCTGGAGCGCGGCTTCGGGCATACGCTGGGCAACGCCATGCGGCGGGTGATGATGTCGTCCATTCCCGGCTTCGCCGCGACGGAGGTGAAGATTACCGGCATTATGCACGAATGCGACCGCGTGGACGGCATGCGCGAGGAGGTGGTGTGGCTGATTTTGAATCTTAAGAACGTGATATTCAAGCTCAACGATTCCGCCCGCGAGATCGTGCGGGTGCGAAAAGAGGGCCCGTGTTCGGTCGTCGCCGGCGACATCGAACTGACGCATAACGTGGAGGTGATGAATCCCGAATGTCCGCTGGCGACTCTCGTGAAAGGCGGCAAACTGGATATGGAAATCATCGTGGAGAGCGGTTCCGGCTATCAGCCGGCGGCGGCGATGGAGAAGGAATCGCGGCGCGTCGGGGTGATTCATTTGGACGCGTCTTTTTGTCCGGTGCGGCGGATGAGTTTTTCGGTCGCCTCCGCCCGCCACGAGAATCGCGTGGATTTGGACCGCCTGATTATGGACGTGGAATCCAACGGAATTTTTTCGTGCGAGGAACTGGTGCGCCATTCGGCGCGGATTTTAATCGACCAGTTCGGCGTGTTCGCGGAGATGGACGGCGAAGCCGCCGCGGCGCCGCTGCAGGAGGTCGGCCGCCGCCGCGAGTCGGCGCAGCATCCGATGTTTTCCGAAAAGGTGGACGCGCTGGAATTGACGGTGCGCTCGCAGAATTGTCTGCGGCAGGAAAATATCCGCTACATCGGCGAACTCGTCCAAAAGGACGAACGGGAGATGATGCGTACGCCGAATTTGGGGCGCAAGTCGCTGCTTGAAATTCGGCAGGCGCTCGGGGCGCACGGGCTGGATTTCGGAACGGAAATGCCCGGCTGGAAGCCGCCGCGCTGATGCGCCACCGCTGCGGCCCCCGCAAACTGAACATTACGGACGGCGCGCACCGTCGCGCGCTGATGCGCCATATTTGCAACGCGCTGATCGACCGCGAACAAATTAACACGACGCTGCCGCGCGCCAAGGAGCTGCGGCGTTTCATCGAACCGCTGATTACGCTCGGCAAAAATCCGAGCATTCACCGCCGCCGTCTCGCTTTCGCGCGGCTGCAGGATCGCGACAGCGTGGCGAAATTGTTCGGCGATTTGGGCGTCCGATTCGGCGCCCGTCCCGGCGGTTATGTGCGGATTCTCAAAAACGGATTTCGCAAGGGCGACAGCGCCCCGATGGCGCTGGTGGAATTTGTGGACAAGGCGCCGGTCGCGGCGGAGCCGGAAACGTCCGCGCCGTCCGCCAAAAAATCCGCCAAGACCCGAAAGTCCGCGAAAAAGAAATCCGCCAAAGCCGCGACGAAATCCGCCAAGACCGTCGCCGCCGCGAAAGCCGAAGTCGCGGAATCCGCGGAAGCCGCCGAGGATGCGGATTCCGCCCAAACCGCGGCGGCGGAATCCGGAACGTCCGCGGCGGCGGAAGATTCTCCCGAATCCGCCGACCGTGCGAAAGAATCGCCGAAAGAGAATCCGGAGGAAAAACAATGACCGCCGAAGCCGCGACGCGGACGAAAGAAAACGCGCGGGCGGGGTATAATACCCGCGGAGCGATGCGCACTTTTCAAATTAAAGAGGCGGACATCCGCCGCGACTGGCTTTTGTATGACGCCGCCGGGGCGGTGCTGGGGCGGCTGGCGGCGGTCGTTGCGCATCGTCTGCGCGGCAAACATAAGACGGTGTATGCGCCGCATCTGGACGCCGGCGATTTTATCGTCGTCGTCAACGCCGAAAAAATCCGCGTCACCGGCGACAAGGAGGACGGCAAAATTTATTATCGGCATTCCGGCTATCCCGGCGGGTTGCGCGCGCTGCCGCTGCGGCATGTGCGGCGGACTCATCCCGACCGTCTTTTGCGAAACGCGGTGCGCGGAATGCTCCCCAAGGGGCCGCTGGGGCGGCGGATGCTGTTGAAGTTGAAAATTTACGCCGGCCCGTCGCATCCGCATGCGGCGCAATGCCCGCGTCCGCAGGAGTAATTTTCGGTATGCGCAAGAAAATCGGCCCCTACGACTACGGCACCGGCCGCCGCAAAACCGCGAAGGCGCGGGTGTTTCTGTGTTCGGGCGACGGCAAAATTACCGTGAACGGCAAGGATGTGGACGCCTTTTTCCGCCGTCTGCGTTCGCAAATGATCGTCCGCCAATCGCTGCAGGCGGTGGAGGGCGAGGGGAAATTTGATTTGCGCGTCACCGTGCGCGGCGGCGGCGAGAGCGGACAGGCCGAGGCGGTGCGCCACGGCGCGGCGCTGGCGCTGGCGCATCACAATCCCGAATATGTGCGGCCGCTGCGCGCCGCCGGGCTGATGACGCGGGATTCCCGCGCGGTGGAGCGCAAAAAAGTCGGTCTGCACAAGGCGCGGCGCGCCAGCCAGTATTCCAAACGCTGACCGCGCCGGGCGTGCCGGTGTCCGATTCTCTTTCTTTGCAGGTCGCGGTAGTCGGCGCGTCCGGCTATGTCGGCGAGGAGTTGGCGGTGATTTTGTCGCGTCATCCGCACATTCGCCGCACGAAATATATTTCGCGCGCATTGGGCGGCACGGCGGCGGCGGCGCATTTTCCGGCGCTGCGCGGGCGCACGGAGGAGAAGTTTTCGCCGCCTTCGCCGGAAGTTTTCAGCGGCTGCGACGCGGTATTTTTTGCCACGCCGCACGCGGTGGCGATGAACGACGCGGCGCGGCTGCTGGATTCCGGCGCGACGGTGATAGATTTAAGCCCCGATTTTCGTCTGCGCGACGAATCGGTTTTCCAAGAATGGTACGGCGAACACGCCGCGCCGGAACTGCTTTCGCGGGCGGTATACGGATTGTCGGAAGCGGCGCGGGAATCTTTGCGGACGGCGGATTTAATTTCCTGCCCCGGCTGTTTTGCGACGGCGGCGGAGTTGGCGTTGATTCCGCTGGCGGCGCGCGGGATGATTCGCGGCGCGGCGATTATTGACGCGAAATCCGGCGTCAGCGGCGCGGGACGGCGCGCCGACCGGGCGGATTTGTTGTACGCTTCGCAGAACGAAAATTTTAAGGCGTACGCCTTGGACGGACACCGCCACCGCCCGGAAATTCAACAGGCGGTCGCCGAATTCGGCGGCGACATTCCGCCGATTATTTTTATCCCGCATTTGCTCCCGGCGACGCGCGGAATTTATGCGACCGTGTATGCGCCGCTAAAAGACGGGGCGGATTGCGCGGCGGCGGTGCGCGAACATTGGGCGGACGAAATTTTTGTCGACGTGCTGGAAGACGGCGTTCCCGAATTGGCGCAGGTGGCGCGGACGAATCGCGCGCAAATTTCGGCGCGCAATTTGCGCCCCGATTTGGGATTAATTTTGGTGGCGCTGGACAATCTGCAAAAGGGCGCGGCGGGACAGGCGGTGCAAAATAT
>JBPCXA010000090.1:0-16501 GCA_051008975.1 Gammaproteobacteria bacterium | reverse complement strand
GATCGCCCGCCGCCACCGGATCTCCGGGGGATCCGACAGTTCCGCCAAAAGTCGGCAAGCCGTCATCGCCTACAAGAGAATTTGCCGCCGATTGAGTACCGCCCGCCTCTAACCTCGCAAAATAGATGGGGAGACCGCCAAAAGGAGAAACGCCGTTGGTAAAATCGGCGATAATCTCCGCCAGCGTTTCGCCCAAATTAACCGTCCGCCCGCCGATGGTGAAAGTGGCGGTGGGCACGGAATACACCCGCGCCTGGGCTTGCTGCGCGTTCGCCGCCGAAGTCATTCCGACCGCCGCCAAAAGCACGGCGAAAGCGCAAAGAACCCGTAAAATTAACGAGTCACAAGGGGGGGGGGGGGGCAGTGATTTTCATCGTGGAACGCTCCTTTAATGGCAATAAAAATTGGATTTTATCAGAGAACGGGGAGAAAAAAGCTACGTTTTCAACTTTTTTTGTGATTTTTTTTGCGGAATTTTTGCCATTTTTGCCTCCTCCCCGTCCCATTCCTGCGAAGGTAGGAATCTCCGCCGCCGCGAAGCGGCGGGAAATTGTGCAATTACCGCCTTCGGCGAGGAGATTCCTGCCTTCGCAGGAATGGGACGGGGGGTTAAAGCGAAAAATACAAGTGAACAAAGAGATTCCGGCTTTCGCCGGAATGGCGGGTTCTTTTTGTCTTTGCGGACAATACCGAATTTGGCGGTATCCGAAAATATAAAAAACCGCCATTCCGGCGAAAGTTTATCCTCGCGAACGCGGGGACCGGAATCTCTTTGCGCGAAAGCGCAAACGGCGGATTCGCCTTTCGGCGAATGAGATTCCCGCGTTCGCGGGAATGGGACGTCCGTCGGGGGGCGGCGTTGCGTCAGGGGAGGCCGAAAAATTGATCGCCGGTTTTGACTTGATTTTTTTGCAGCCAGCCGGCGTTGACTTCCAGGGCGTATTTTGCCGGGCGGGGCGGGCAGTGCAGTTTTTCGGTGCGCGGAAGCATTCGGGCGGCGGCGATGACTTTTCCCGCCGCGTCCAGAAACGCCGCGTCCAGCGGAAACGAAACATCCCGCATCCACAGACAAAATTGCCGCGGCCGCGGGAACACGAACAGAATTCCGGCGTCCGGCGGCGGGCGTTCGCGATGCGAAAATCCGCCGCGCCGCGCCGCGGGCGTGTCGGCGATTTCGGCGCGCACTTCGGCGTCGTTGATGAAAAGCGTCCGCGTTTGCGGCGCGGTTTCCGCCGCCGCCGCGCCGGCGGACAGCGCGAACGCGAGCATCGGCGTTATAATCGGCGCGCGCATAACGGACGCGAAAAAGGACGGGAGGGAAATTATCATGAGCAAGTTGCCGAAACATTCGCGCGTCGTCGTCATCGGCGGCGGCGTCGTCGGCTGCAGTATTTTATATCATCTCGCCGAAAAAGGCGCGCGCGATTTGCTGCTGTTGGAGCGGCGCGAACTTTCCTGCGGTTCGTCGTGGCACGCGGCGGGGCAGTTTCACATCATCAATTCCAACGCCAATTTGTCCGCGCTGCAGCTGCATACGCTGCGGTTTTATCCGCGGTTGGAAAAAGAATCCGGGCGGTCAATCGGGCTGCATCGCACCGGCGGGATTTATCTCGCGTCCACAAAGGAACGAATGCATTATCTCGCGCAGGAACAGGCGAAAAATCGCGCGCAAAATCCGGAGATGCGTTTTATTTCCCTGGACGAGGCGGCGGAAATGCATCCGCTGATGGACAAAAAACATTTTCGGGGCGCGCTGTTTGATCCGCTGGACGGGCATATTGATCCGGCGGGAGTCGTGCAGGCGTTCGCCGCCGCCGCCCGCAAACGCGGCGCGCGAATTTTGCGGAATACGAAAGTGTCGGCGTTGCGGCAAACGCCCTCCGGCGAATGGGAGGTGGAGACGGAGCGCGGCACGGTGCGCGCGGAAATTGTCGTCAACGCCGCCGGATTGTGGGCGCGCGAAGTCGGGCGGATGGCGGGCGTGCATTTGCCGGTGCAGGCGATGGAGCATCATTATTTAATCACCGAGCCGCTGGACGAAATTCGCGCGCTCGGACGGGAATTGCCGTCGATGGTGGATTTTGACGGCAACGCCTACGGGCGGCAGGAGGGCGGCGGAATGCTGCTCGGTACTTACGAGGAAAACGGTACGCCGTGGGCGCCGATTAATACGCCGTGGGATTTCGCCGACGAACTTTTGCCCGATGATTTGTCGCGCATCGCGCCGCGTTTGGAAGTCGCGTTCCGACATTTTCCCAAACTCGCCGGGGCGGGAATTAAAAAAGTCGTCAACGGTCCGTTCACTTTCGCGCCGGACGGCAACGCGCTGGTCGGGCCAGTGCCGGGCGTTCGTAATTTTTGGGCGGCGTGCGGCGTGATGGCGGGTTTTTGCCAGGGCGCGGGAATCGGAAAAGTATTCGCCGACTGGCTGCTCGAAGGCGAGCCGGGAATGGACGTGTTCGCGATGGATGTCGCGCGTTTCGGCGAATTTGCGACGCGCGAATATACGACCGCGAAAGTGGTGGAAAATTTCGGGCGGCGGTTTCAAGTGTCCTATCCGAACGAGGAACTTCCGGCGATGCGTCCGTGGCGGACGACGGCGTTATACGACCGGCTGCGGCGGGCGGGCGCGGTGTTCGGTTCCAGTTTCGGTTTAGAACATGCGCTGTGGTTTTCGCCGGAAGGAAAGATTGACGCGCCGACTTTTTTGCGTCCGGAATCCTTTCCGCATGTCGCCGAAGAGGCGCGCGCGGTGCGCGACGCGGTCGGCTGGATTGAAATTGCGAACTTCGCCAAGCACGAAATTCGCGGCGAAGGCGCGGAGGAGTTTCTAAACTATATTCTCGCGCGGCGGATGCCGGAAATCGGACGGATGCGTCTCGCGCCGATGCTGTCGGCGAACGGGCGTCTTATCGGCGATTTGTCGGTCGCCAAAATTGGCGACGAAAAATTTATTTTGTTCGGTTCCGGCGCGGCGCAACTTGCGCATTTCCGCCATTTTTCGGCGCACCGTCCGGACGGCGTACAAATTACAAACCGTACGCCGGAACTGCACGGGATCGCGATCGCCGGACCGCGCGCGCGCGATTTGTTTTCGCGTCTCGTCCGCGACGATGTTTCGGCGGCGGCGTTTCGTTTTATGGACGTCCGCGAAATGGAAGTCGGCGGCGTTCCGTCCCTCGTCGCGCGGGTGTCGTTCACCGGCGAACTGGGATACGAAATATATTGCGCGCCCGAATATTTGCTTGCGCTGCACGACGCGGTTCGCGCCGCCGGGGACGGCTTCGGACTGCGTCCGTTCGGCGCGCGCGCCCTGATGTCGCTGCGTTTGGAAAAGGGATTCGGCGCGTGGACGGCGGACTTCCGCGAGGATTTTACGCCCGCCGAATCCGGATTGGACGTTTTTATCAATTTTGACGGTGGAAACTTTATCGGGGGGGGGGGCGGTAAAAAGAAAATCGCCGCCCGCGCGGCGGCGGGTTTTGCTGTCGGTGGACGCAGCGAACGCGGACGCCGCCGGCGACGAGCCGGTGTCCGCCGGCGGCGAATATGTCGGTTTCGTCACTTCCGGCGGCTACGGGCACTGCATCGGCGAAAGTTTGGCGATGGCGTACATTAATTCTGAATATGCAAAGGAGGGCGCGGAATGCGCCGTGGAAATTTTGGGCGATCTCCGTCCCGCCCGCGTTCGTCTTCGCCCGCCCTACGACCCCGAAGGCGCGAAAATGCGCGGTTAGTTTTTCCCAAAGAAATTCCGATTCCCCTCCCCGTCCCATTCCTGCGAAGGCAGGGATCTCCGCGCCGAAGGCGCAAATTGTAAAGAGGTACAATTACCCGCCGCTTTGCGGCGGCGGAGATTCCTGCCTTCGCAGGAATGGGACGGGTGGTTAATGCGAAAAATACAAGTGAACAAAGAGATTCCGGCTTTCGCCGGAATGGTGTATTTTATATTTTCGGGTACCACCGAATTCGGCATTGTCCGCAAAGACAAAAAGTACCGCCATTCCGGCGAAAGCCGGAATCTCTTTCCTGCGTAGCAGGAACCCCCTCTAAAACCGCCGCACCGCCGACAAATTGAATCGGGCGTTGTCGCCGAACTCCTCCGGACGCCGCCAATTGAAACCGGCGGACGGCGAAATCGTCCAGCGATTCCACAGCAACTCGCCGCGCAAATTCAGCGAATTTTGCGTATCAAATTCCTCCTCGGCGAATTTGGAATGCAAACGGTACGTCGGCGATATTTTCCAAATTCCGCCTTTGTAATCCGCAGACAACGCGAAATTGTAGTCCGCCGTTTCGCCCTGTACGGTTTCGGAGAACGCCGCAGTCCACAAATCCGCCGCATATTCGCCGCCCGATTCGTAGCGGAAATCGCCGAATTCGCCGTTCGCGTTTTCTTGTCCGGCGGCGTAGTATAAGTGCCAGCGGTCTTTACGGAAATTCAGCCGCCCGCCGGTGTTCACGGAGTAGCCGCTTTCGGTCAACGAATAGCCGAAATCGGGGGCGAAGTTGAACAGCGAAAAATCGCCGCCCGAAAGGTACGCCGCCATAAATCCGACGACGCCCACACCCAAGCCGATAACCGCCAAATCCCGGGCGTTGCTGTCGCCGCCGGGGGCGGAATTGTCGCCGTCATCACCGTCTCCGTTTTCGGACGGAGGCGGCGGAGGGACATAACCCCGTGTTTCGGAAGTTGCGATGGTCGTCGTCGTCCCGCCATTTGTGAGAAAAAACTCCCCCGCCGCAGTATCCAAATCGGCGGCGGTCTTCGTCTCGCCGGTCGCTTCCGCCAACGCAAAATTGGCGGGCGCAGTGCCATACACCACAAAGGGGCCTCTCACGCCGGATCCCGGGAAACCAACTCTCAACAAATCGCCCGCCGTTATTGATTCAAGGGGGTTGCCAAATCTCGGCAGTCCGTCGGAATCCAAGATTGTACTGGCCGACCGGCCGCTTGTCGCGTCTACGGAATCAAACCGTTGAAGAGCATTAGGGAGTTGCCCGGCATTGGAATCGGCGACAATTCCGGCGGCAATCTGGGCGACGGTTTCGCCCAAATCAAAATCAATAAGAGAGGTAAATGTCTCCGACGCCCGCTGATACACGTCCGCCTGCGCATCCGCCTGTTGCGCGTGCGCCGATACGGAAAACGCCGCCGCGAACAGCACGGCGAAAGCGCAAAAAACCCGTAAAATTAACGAGTCACGAGGGGGGGGGGGGGGCAGTGATTTTCATCGTGGAACGCTCCTTTTGAGTGCAGTAAAAATTGGATTTTATCAGAGAACGGGGCAAAAAAATCCGCGTTTTCAACTTTTTTTTCGATTTTTTTCGCCCCTCCGTCCCATTCCTGCGAAGGCAGGAATCTCCGCCGCCGCGAAGCGGCGGGAAATTGTACCGCCTTCGGTGACAGTTTGCGCCTTCGGCGAGGAGATTCCTGCCTTCGCAGGAATGGGACGGTCTTTTCCCTTTGATTTTGCGGGAATGAAAAAAGAGGCCGCGGGGAATTTCGCGCCTTTGGCGCGGAGATTCCGGCTTTCGCCGGAATGGCGGGTTCTTTTTGTCTTTGCGGACAATACAGAATTTGGCGGTATCCGAAAATATAAAAAACCGCCATTCCGGCGAAAGCCGGAATCTCTTTCGCCGAAGGCGAATTCGCCATTCCCGCGATTCCCGCCTCTCCCCCCGTTCCATTCCTGCGAAAGCAGGAATCTCCGCCGCCGCGAAGCGGCGGGTAATTGTACACTTTTACAATTTGCGCCTCCGGCGCAGAGATTCCTGCCTTCGCAGGAATGGAACGGGGGGAGAATTGGACAAAGGTGGCGGGAATTTTCGGCGATTATGCCGCCTCCGCCTCCTCCTTGCCGGGGAGTTTTTTGTCGTCCTTTTGCTCGTCTTCGGATTCCTCGTCCTCGGCGGAATCGGACGAGGCGGGCGGCGGTTCGTCCGGCGGCTCCGGCGGGCGTCCGTTCATAATCGCGTCAATTTGCTTTTCGTCCAGCGTCTCCAACTCCAAGAGCGACTTCGTCATCAGTTCCACCTTGTCGCGGTTTTTCTCCAAAAGCCCGCGCGCGCGCGTGTATTGCGCGTCTATGATCGCGCGGATTTCCACGTCCACCTTTTGCATCGTGGATTCGGAAACCTGCTTGTGGGTGGTGACCGAGCGCCCCAAAAACACCTCGCCCTCCTCCTCGCCGTAGACCATCGTCCCCATTTTTTTGCTCATTCCCCACTGCGTCACCATCCGCCGCGCCATCGTCGTCGCGCGTTCGAAGTCGTTGGAGGCGCCGGTCGTCATCTGCTCCATAAACAACTCCTCGGCGATGCGCCCCGCCAGCAGCACGCAAATCGTGCTTAAAATCTGGCGCTCGGTCATGTTGTAGCGGTCTTCGGAGGGCAGCTGCATCGTCACCCCCAGCGCGCGCCCGCGCGGGATAATCGTCACCTTATGCACCGGGTCGGTGTCGGGCAGCAACCGCGCCACAATCGCGTGTCCGGATTCGTGATAGGCGGTGTTTTTGCGCTCCCGCTCCGGCATGACGATGGATTTGCGCTCCGCCCCCATGATGATTTTTTCCTTGGCGAATTCAAAGTCGCTCATCTCCACCGATTTGCGCTTGCTGCGCCCCGCATACAACGCCGCCTCGTTGACCAAATTCGCCAGGTCGGCCCCGGCGAAGCCCGGCGTGCCGCGCGCGATAATTTTCGCGTCCACGCCGCGCCCCGCCGAAACTTTGCGCATGTGGACTTTTATGATCTCCTCGCGGCCGCGAATGTCCGGCAGCGGCACCACAACTTGCCGGTCAAAACGCCCCGGACGCAAAAGCGCCGGGTCCAAAACATCCGGGCGATTCGTCGCCGCGATGACGATGACGCCGGTGTTCTCTTCAAAACCGTCCATTTCCACCAAAAGTTGATTCAGCGTCTGCTCGCGCTCGTCGTTGCCGCCGCCCAGCCCGGTGCCGCGCTGCCGCCCGACCGCGTCTATTTCGTCAATAAAAACGATGCACGGCGCGTGTTTTTTCGCCTGTTCGAACATGTCGCGCACCCGCGACGCGCCGACGCCGACGAACATTTCCACGAAATCGGAGCCGGAAATGGAGAAAAACGGCACTTTCGCCTCGCCGGCGATAGCCCGCGCCAGCAGGGTTTTGCCGGTCCCGGGATTGCCCGCCATCAGCACGCCGCGCGGAATTTTCGCGCCCAGTTTCTTAAACCGCGCCGGACGACTCAAAAACTCCACCAATTCGGTGACTTCCTCCTTCGCCTCCTCGCAGCCGGCGACATCCTCAAAAGTGACGGTATTGTCCTTTTGTCCCAGCGTCCGCGCGCGGCTTTTGCCGAACGAAAACGCGCCGCCGCGCCCGCCGCCCTGCATTTTTTGCATAAAAAATATCCACACGCCGATCAGCAGCAGCATCGGAAACCACGAAATAAACAACGTCGTAAGCAAAGAACGCTCGTTCTCCGCCTCCGCCTCCACTTCCACCCCCGCCTTGCGAAGGTCGGACACCATAAACAAATCGGGCGGCGCGTACGCCACGACAATTTCGTTCGCCTCGGTGCGCCCCTCCAAACGCGCGCCGTCCACATGGACGCGCACAAACAGCCCCTCCTCGGCGCGCCGCATAAACTCCGTGTAGGGAATGCTGTTGTCGGCGCCGCCGGCGCGGAACTGCCCGAACAAATACACCGCGCCGAAGAACAGCAGCGCCCATATCAGCACGTTTTTCATCGCGGAATTCATTCCCCTATTTTACCCTTTTTTCGCGCCGGACGCAAAAATATACGCCTCGCGACTCGCCCGCCGCGTCGCCCGCGGACGAAAAATCCGCGTCTCCGCGAAATCCCGCGCGAAATCCCGCCGCACTTCGTCAAACTCCCGCCCCTGAAATCCCTTCACCAAAAGCTTGCCGCCGGGCGACAAATTCTCCCGCGCGAACGCCGCCGCCGCCCGCGCCAACTCCGCCGCCCGCGCCTGATCCGACGCCACGATGCCGCTGATATTCGGCGACATGTCCGACAGCACGACATCCGCCGGTCCGCCCAGGGCGTCCGTCACCGCCCGCGCGGTTGCCGCCGACAAAAAATCGCCGCGGACGAACGAAACGCCCGCCGGCGGACTCATCGGCGAAATATCCGCCGCCACGACCGCGCCGCCGCGACACCGCATCGCCGCCACCTGCGACCAGCCGCCGGGCGCGCCGCCCAAATCCGCCACCCGCGCGCCGGGGAAAAACAACCGCAGCGCGTCGTCCATTTCCATCAATTTGAACGCCGCCCGCGAACGGAATCCCCCGGCGCGGGCGGCGCGCACCTGCGGATCGTTCTCCCGCGCGCGCCGCCACTGCGCGGACTTGGCGATGCGGCGGCGGGACATCAAAATACGGCGGACGGCGGCGGCGGCGAATCAGGAATGGGAATGGGCGTGAAATCCGCCGCGCGGCTCAAACAACGCCATATCTTCCGGCCATTTCACCTGGCGGCACAGATCGGAATGTTCCAGCAGTTTATAGGAAATCTGCTTGTCCGGAAATTCCACGACAATCACCTGAATGCCGCGCTGACGGCAGAGCTTGAGCGCCGGTATCAGGTCGGTGTCGGCGGAAATTAAAATCAGGCGGTCCACCATCTGTCTTTCGGCGATCATCGCCATATCCAGCCCGATGCGCATATCCACGCCTTTTTGTTCAAAGACGGGGCGGAAATCGTCGTCGGAAAGCTTTTCGCCCCGGGCGCCGCTCTTTTTTTGCCAACCGCGAAACGACAGCATCCCGAGACGCGCCGCGAAAAAATTCTTGCGCGCCAGATCGTCCACGACGGAATGCGATTTCGGTTTCCATTCCACGAGTTCGCCGGAAACCGGCAGCGGCGTCTTGCCCTCGAACTCGCGGCAGTGATAAAACAATATCCGCCACAATTCCTCGTCCTGCCCCACGCACGCCAGCGCGGCGCGTTCAATGTTGTCGGCGCTGATGAAATAGCCGGTGTCCCGCATCAGATACGTCAAATAGCCGCCGTCAATGCTGATATATGTTCTTTTCTTCACTGTTGTTTTCCTTTCTGGAATGAACGATAAAAATAAACCCGCGGCGGCATTATAACACGGGACGCCGCCCGCCCGTTTTCCGTTTCGTCTACTTCGCCAAAAATCCGCCGTCCACCGGCAAAAGCGCGCCGGTGATATACGCCGCCGACGGAGACGCGAGAAACACCGCCGCCCCGTCCAAATCCGACAGCGCGCCGTTGCGTCCGAGTATCGTGGAATCCGCCAGCCGCGCCGCCAACCGCGAATCGGCGAACACGACGTCGGTCATTTCGCTGGGAAAAAATCCCGGCAGCAACGCGTTCGCGGTAATCCCGTCGCGCCCGTAAATCCGCGCCAGCGCCCGCGTCAACTGCCCGACTCCGCCCTTGGAGGCGGTGTAGGCGGCGTCCCCCAAACCGGCGCGCACCGTCTGCATCGAACCGATGTTAATGATCGCGCCGCCGCCGGACATTCCGCCCGCCAGCGCGCGCGAAAGAAAAAACGGCGCCGCCAAATTCACCGCCATCGTCCGCGCCCACGACTGCGGCGTAATGTCGCGCGCCGAATCCGCCGGCTCCGAAGACGACCGCAAATTGACTCCGGCGGCGTTCACCAAAATACGCGGCGCGCCGAAACATTCGGAAATTCGCGCGGCGACGCGCGGAATGTCTTCGGTTTCCGACAAATCGGCGGCGACCGTTTTCGCGCGCGTCCGCCCGGCGAAATCGTCAATTTCCGCCGCCGCCTCTTTCAGCAAATGTTCGCGCCGCCCGACCAGCACGACATCCGCCCCGGCCGCCGCCAGCGCGAACGCGATTCGCCGCCCGATTCCCGACCCGCCGCCGCTCACCGCCGCCGCGCGCCCGCGCAAAGAGAACATTTTTTCGAGACCGTAATTGTTCATTCTTTTCCCCCGCGCACGAACGGTTCGCGGCAAAGTTTATCACGCACGACGGCGACGCCGAAATCTTTGATAAACGCCTTGGCGTAAGATTTCCATCCGTTGCGATAATCGCGCGCGGTGCGGCGGATGAAAAAATCCATGTCATCCGAATTCAGCTGCGCCAGCAGTTCGTCGGAGGAGACGGCGGCGTTCTTAATTTTAACGGCATACCCCGAATAAAAAGTGTATCGCGGCGCGGGGCATTTCATAAAGTTGGGCGCGCGGTTCATTCCGGCGGTAAGAATTTTGTCGCCCAAAGTTTTCCGCAAATTAATTTCGCGCCCGTAGGCGTACCACGCCCCGCGGAACGCGCCCTTGTCGCGCATCAGCAGACGCCGCTTGCGGCGGCGCAAATAGGCGAACGCCCGCGGAAAACGCGCGCGCATTTCATCCTCGGGAATCAATGACGGCATCCGCGAAGATTCCAAACGATAGGGGCAGACGATAATCCGGTTTTTGGGATCGCTTCCGTTCTTCATCACCGACACTTTTAATATCGGCAGCGTCGCCGCCTTTTCCAGACGGACGATTTCGCCGTCCGCCGTTCCGCAGACGAAAAGATCGCCGTCTTCGCCGGCATGTTCCAAAATAAAAACGTCGTCCGCCAGCGTCTGCACGCCCACATAAATATCGGCGATTTCGCCGAGCGGCGCGCCGCGTTCGCGAATTTTTCGCACCCGCGCATATTCTTCGCGCCCGCACAAATCCCACCGCGACGCGCGCAGCCGTCCGCGCCTCATCACATCGCAAAACCGGATTTTCGCGCCGTCATAACGGTATAAACGCGCCGCCGCGCCGTTCGCGTTGCGATCCAAAATTGTAATCAGCGAATAGGTCGTCGCGCCGGAAAAAACCTGATGCTCGCCGAAATCGATCAGAGTTTTAACGACGCCCTCTTCGGACAACATTTCGCGCAGCGGTTTTCCCGCGTCGGTCTTAGCGAAACCGTTCGGCGTAATATAGCCGAGTTTGCCGCGCGCGTGCAACAAACGCAGCCCCGCCTCAAAAAACGCCATATAAATGTCGCAGCAGCCGCGCGCCGCCGACCGCCATTGCGCCGCCAGACGCGCGCGCGTCTCCTTCGGCAAATGTTGAATGCGGATATACGGCGGATTGCCGACGACAAAATCAAACGCGCCGAAGTATTCCGAGACGCGGTTTTTGTCGACGCTGTCCATCTCGCGAAGATTCCAATTGATTTTCGCGCGCACGCCTCTCGCCCACGCGACGGCGTCCAAACGCGCGCGGCATTTTCGCAAAGCGTCGGGATCGGAATCAAAGCCGCAAATTCCGTCTTGCAGATCTTTCTTAAGACGTTTACGTTCGCCTTTTTCGGAAATTATCTGTTCCGCCGCCGCGACCAAAAAATTACCGTCGCCGCACGCCGGATCGCACAGCAGCCGCCCGCGCAGCCCGCCGCCGCAAACGCGCGAAAGAATTTCGTCGACAACCCATCGCGGCGTATACACGACGCCGCGCCGCTTTCGTTCGCCGATGTCATTCCTCAACGGCATGACAATTTCGCCGCCTTGTATTCGGTCAGTTTAACGAAAACATTGAAAAAGTTTTCCAAACTCGCGCCGGTCTTAAGAAAATTCTTAATTTCCGGGCTGAACTCGGTCTTGTCAATGTCAGTCAGCCTTTCTACGCGGCGGGCGGCATAATCAATATCCACAAACACAATACCGATCGCGTCGGACTTGTGCGGAAAATCGCGGTCAAGGTGCAGCCGGAGATACGGCTCCAGATTATGCGAATTAATAATCTCAAATTTTTGCACTCCGCCGCCTTTCGAGAGATATTCCACGACCGACGGCAACACCATCAGCGCGCCGTAACCGAGATCACCGCGCCGCAGGTTGGCGGTCTCGCCGAGCAAACTCTCAAAATAATTTCTGCTGTTCTGTTTGTAGTTGGAGGTGACGAATTTGAATCCGACGCCGGAAACAATTTCGCCCCGATGCAGGGCGGCGACATCAATTTTTTTGTCGTAATACAGTCCGGACGCCCGCGCCTCCCGCGCATTGGAATCGTCGTCCCGCATTCCGCGCGTCTGATAATCACCGCCCAGCCGCTCCTGAAACGCGTCCGCCAGCCAGCGATGCGCGGGCTTTAACTTCTCCGTACTGCGCGCTCCGGATTCATTATATTTTTGGTATGAAGCCCGAATGCATCGCAGAAAACCGTCCCTTAAATCTGACATGTTGGTATTATACCGGACGCCGCCTAATTCCCGTAAATCACGCCCGGCAGCCAGAGGGCGATTTGCGGGAAGAACAAAATCAGCCCCAAACCGAACAATTGAATCAGCATGAACTGCATCATCCCGTAATAAATGTCCTTCAAGTCCCATTCCGGCACGACGCCCTTCAAAAAATACGCCGACAACGCCACCGGCGGCGACAGCCACGCGGTCTGCAAATTCACCGCCACCAAAATTCCGAACCACAGCAAATTAATTTCCAGACGCTCCAAAAGCGGCAGTAAAATCGGCACGATGATCAGCACGATCGGCACCCATTCCAGCGGCCAGCCGAGAATGAAAATCAGCGCCATGATTAAAAGCAGCACCGACATTTTGGATAACTCCAAATCCAGCAAAATTTCGGTCAGCATCAGCGGCGTGCCGAGACGCGAAAACACCGCGCCGAAAAAATTGGACGCCGCCACCAAAAGTAAAATCAGCGCCGAAATTTCCAGCGTCTTAATCAGCGCGTCGTTCAGCCGCCGCCAAGTCAGCCGGCGATACGCCAGCGACAACGCAAGCGCGCCCATCGCCCCGCAGCCCGCCCCCTCGGTCGGAGTCGCATAGCCGGCGAGAATACTCCCCAAAGCCGAAAATACCAGCAACGACGGCGGCACAAGTCCCAGAAAAAATTCGCGCCATACCTGCGCCATACTCTCCGCCCGCTCCTCCTTCGGCATCGCCGGCCCCAAAGACGGATTTAACAAACTGCGCCCCACCGCGTAGCAGGCGTACAAAAACGCCATCATCAAGCCCGGAATTACCGCCGCCGCGAACAAATCGGTCACCGGCACTTCCAGCACCGGCCCCATCACCACCAGCATAATGGACGGCGGAATTAAAATTCCCAACGTTCCCCCGGCGGTAATCGCCCCGGCCGAAAGACGGACGTCGTATTTCGCGCGGTTCATCGTCTTCGCCGCCATAATTCCGAGAATCGTCACCGACGCGCCGACGATTCCCGTCGCGGCGGCGAAAATCGCCGACACGAACAACACCGCCAAATATAGCGCGCCGCGCACCCGCGACAAAATTAATCGCACCGATTCAAACAGCCGCTCCATCAGCCCCGCCTGCTCCATCACTATGCCCATAAAGACGAACAGCGGCACCGCCGCGAGCGTATGCTCCAGCATAATGTTGTTGAACTGCAGGGTCATCAGCCAAAACACCAGATCGCCGAAGCCCCAGTAGCCGAACACCAGCCCCAGAAAGATCAGCGTGAACGAAATCGGAAAGCCGACGAATATCGCCAGCAGCATCACCGCGATCATCACCAGCCCGATAATTTCCTCGCTCATTTTTCGCGCCCGCGCGTCATCGCGTAATAACTCTTCAAGAGTTCGGAAATGCCCTGCACCAAAAGCAAAAACGCGCCGACCGGCATCGCCGCCCGCGCCGGCGCCGCCAGCGGACGCCACGCGGTGTCATCCAGACGCTCGTCGCGCTCCCACGCCTCCATCGTGTAGTCCGCGGAAGTCCACAAAAACAGCAGCATTCCGGGAAAATAAAAAATCAGATACAGAAAAAAATCCACCGCCCCCTGCACTTTTGCGGGCCAGAGACGATATAAAAAATCGGCGCGAATATGCACGCCGCGCATCAGCGCATATCCCGAACCCAGCATGAACAGCGCGCCGTACAACATCCGGCTGACGTCAAAAGCCCACAAGGTCGGCGTAAAAAATTTACTCATTACGACTTCCACGGTCATCGCCGCGAAAATCGGCACCACCAGCCAGCACACAGCGCGCCCGACGGCGGCGTTAAATTTGTCTATGCCGTACACCGTGCGCGCCATCCACGGCGGCATGTCGTCCGGCGGCGCGAATTCCCGCCGTCCGGCGATCAATTCGTCGTCCAGCGCCGGCCCGGAATCGGGGGGACGTTCGTCGGTCATAAAACAAAACGGCCGCCGCGGAACGACGGCCGTTTTTGCGGAATACGCCCCCGCCCTACTTCTTCAGACTGTCGGCGTACGCCTTGCCCAAACTGGCGTTGGACGTCTGCGCGCCGGCCCAAAACGGCACCGCCACCTCGGCGAAGTCGCGCATGGAGTTCCACACTTTCAGAAAGAAGGCGTTTTCCTGCTTGTTTTTGTCAAGCAGTTTGCCCGCCGCCGCCATAAACGCCGGAAAATAATCGGCGGGCGTGTCGTGCAAAATGACGCCGTGATTCTCGGTGAGATCCTTCAACGCCTTGCCGTTTTCGTAGATGCGATAGGCCAGCGAGCGCATCAGCGAGGCGTCGGCGGCGACTTCCATCGCCTTCTGGTGTTCGGGCGCGAGCGAATTCCATACATCGCCGTTGATGTACAAATCCGCGTTCACTACGTTCTGGTGCAGCCCCTGCAAATAGTAGTGTTTCAGCACCTTTTGGAAGCCGAAAACGCTGTCGGGCTTGGGACAGCACCATTCGGCGGCGTCAATTCTGCCCTGTTCCAGCGCCGGCAAAATATCGCCGCCGCCCATCGCCACCGCCGAAACCCCGATTTCGTTGTAGGTCTGTCCGGGAATTCCGGGCGGCGCGCGGTACTTGTACTTGCGGAAGTCGTCCAGGGAGTTGATCGGCTCCTTGAACCATCCCAGCGCCTCGGGGCCGACGGGCTGCAGCATCAATCCCTTGACATTGACGCCCATTTCGTCCCAAAGTTGGTCGTACAGCGCGCGCCCGCCGCCGAACATATACCACGACACCCACGCGATATTGTCCAGCCCGAGACCCGCCCCGGCGGTGGGCGAACCGAACAGCGTCGCCGCCGGATGCTTGCCCGACCAGTAATGCGTCCACGCGAAGCCGCCCTCAATGAGCCCCTTGTCCACGGCGTCCAAAGTTTCCTTGACGCCCACGACGGCGCCCGCCGGCAGGACTTCAATTTCCACTTCGCCCTGCGTCAACGCGCGCACATTGTCGGCGTAATCCCGCAGCATCGTGACTTCGTCCGCCTTCGACGGAATGACCGACTGCACGCGGATTTTCGTTTTGGCGAACGCGGTCGGCGCGGCAAAAATCGCCGCCGAAAGCGCAAGCGCCAGAGTTTTGGTGATACTTCTCATACTGCTCTCCTTGTTTGATCCGCCGCCAAAAGCGGGGCGGTTCCGCGATTATAACCGTACTCCGCCCGAAATTCACAAAATCCGAAGATTTTTTTGCAAAAAATTCCTCCGCCCGCCCGATTCCCGCCAAAATCGGGCGTTATTTTATGATAAAATGCCGATATGGCAAAGAACAAGCGAAAAACGCCGCGCAAAGTCCGGCGGGCTGCCAACCACAACTCATGGTGGGCTTCGTCCCACAAGTTGGGGCGGTTTGTCGCGAACATGCGACATCCCCATCGGAACATTCTACTCCCGGACGAAGAAGCGGGATACGGCATAGCGCACGGACAAATCCGGGTTTAAATTCGCCGCGCAACGACTCCGCCGCCTACCGCGAATTTATGCGGCGCGGCGGATAATGTTTATTCTGATTCGCCGCTTTCCAACCGTCTGCGGAGTTCGTCCAAAATTTCGCCGTTGTATTCCCAATGCAAAGGTCCCGAATAGCCCTTTTTGCTACTGCCGCCGAATTTTTCTCTGAGAATTCTGGCAGTGGCGTCCGAAAGCGTCGTTTGTTCGCCTTCGTACTTTATGACATTCCCGCCCACCACTGTCGCGGTAATGCTCGAATCCTTGGAAAAAGTCAACACCGCGTCCTCGTCAATCTCGACGATGTCAAAATTGAACCGGGCGCGTCTCTTAATCTTGCGCGCCGCACGGTCATGCGCCTCTTCATCCACCCGCTCTATGCCCGCGTCCGGCTGCAGATTGCCGACTTTAATCGGTTCGCCAATTAAGTTCATCAGACGAATCAATTTCTTGATCGTGCCTTGTTCGTTCTCTGTTTCGTGCGCGACCTCAAAGAATTCTCTTCGCGGATTCACGCGTTCGTCCTTGAACGCTTCATGCAGCTCTTTTTCAACGTGCCTCGGATTGTTCACCCGAATGACATGCCGGATATCAAAGCGCACCGGGACGCCAGATTGTCCGCTATACAGCGAAGACACCCGCGTAGTCAACTTCTTCTCGTCGTCCGAATCGCAACGCCCGATCTTCACCAGATCCGGCATATACAGATTAGTGAGAAGATAAACGAATCCCTTTTTGCCTTTCTCCGCCATCACCTTACTCCACCACCACCGGCCGATGGCCTTCCCAGCGGATTTTGGGCGGGGTGTGGAAGGAATGGTAGGGGGCGGGAGTCGGGAGTTCCCATTCCAGCGTGTCGGCGCCCTCCCAGACGTGTTTTT
>JBPCXA010000089.1:0-3845 GCA_051008975.1 Gammaproteobacteria bacterium | reverse complement strand
ATCTCATTCGCCGCAAGGCGAATCCGTTTGCGCGTTCGCGCAAAGAGATTCCGGCTTTCGCCGGAATGGCGGTACTTTTTGTCTTTGCGGACAATACCGAATTTGGCGGTATCCGAAAATATAAAATACGCCATTCCGGCGAAAGCCGGAATCTCTTTCCTGCGTAGCGGGAATCTCCCGCCTTAAAACCGTCGCACCGCCGATAAATTGAATCGGGCGTTGTCGCCGAACTCCTCCGGACGCCGCCAATTGAATCCCGCAGACGGGCGAATCGTCCAGCGATTCCACAGCAACTCGCCACGCAAATTCAGCGAATTTTGCGTATCAAACTCCTCGTCCGCAAAATGCGAATGTAAACGGTACGTCGGCGATACTTTCCAAATTCCGCCTTTGTAATCCGCAGACAACGAAAAATCGTAATCCGCCGTTTCGCCCTGCACGGTTTCGGAGAACGCGGCGGTCCACAAATCGCCCGCGTACTCGCCGCCGCTTTCGTAGCGGAATTCGCCGAATTCGCCGTTCGCATTCGCCTGCCCGGCGGCGTAGTACAAATGCCATTCGTCTTTATGGAAATCCAGCCGTCCGCCGGTGTTCACGGAATAGCCGCTTTCGGTAATGGCGTAGCCGAAATCGGGGGCGAAGTTGAACAGCGAAAAATCGCCGCCCGAAAGGTACGCCGCCATAAATCCGACAACGCCCACGCCCAAACCGATAACCGCCAAATCCCGGGCGTTGCCGTCGCCGCCGCCGGGGGCGGGAGCGGAGACGGAAACGGCGGGCTGATTTCCGCCAGGATCGCCGCCCGTCGCCGCCGGCATTTCCGGCTGCGACCAATAGGCGATGTTCGCCAAGTTGCCGGCAAAACTCGCAATCAGCGTGACGCCGAGCGTTCCCTGCATACCCGGCGGCACCGTAAGCGTTCCCGCAAAATTGCGCAAAAACAAAGTCGGACCCGCCTGCTTGGAAACCAGATATTGTTCAGAATCCGCCCCGCCCGCATAAACGGCGTCGACGTTGGTGGAACGGTTGATAACCACCAACTCCACTTCGGAGGGGTCGGCGCTGGTATCCGCCCACGAAACAATTGCGACATCGGTCAAGTCCGTCCCCGTGTTAATGGCGGCGGCGGAGGGAATATTCGGGCAGGCGATGCCGTCCAAAGAATGAGCGGGAAAGTTGGGGCGGTTGTCATACTGTCCGTCGGGGCAGCGGATTTCCGTGTTGCCCGCCGCATCGGGATTGTCGTGGTGCGCGACGGCGATGCCGCCCGCCAAAACCGCCGATACGGCAATTAAACGCCGAAAAATAACGCCGTACGGCGCGTTTTTATCTTTCTGCCCCCCCCCCCCCCTTAAAATTAAAGGTAGGCGGAAAAACGTTGCACAGCGCGCGTACAACCGCGCTAAACGCGCGGCAAACGACCAAATTGATCTTTTCCATCGGAATACTCCCGTTAATGTCAATATCGCGCCTCCACGGACGCTTTCCGAATTATAGCACGGAATCGCCCCCGCAAGTACCGTTTTTTCTCCCCGATGCAAAAAAAGTGCAAATAATTCGCAAAAACACGCCCCCGCTGTAGTTTTTTCGTCCGATTCTGCGGCACGGCGCGGATTTTTCCGCTCCGCCGCCGGATTCCGCCGCCGCCAAAGGATTCCACGCCCCGCCGCCCGCCGAATTCCGCCCGCCCCGCAATTTCCGCCTCCCCCCCGTCCCATTCCTGCGAAGGCAGGAATCTATACGCCGAAGGCGGTAATTGTACAATTACCCGCCGCTTTGCGGCGGCGGAGATTCCTGCCTTCGCAGGAATGGGACGTGGGGGGAATGCGAAAAATCAAAGTGAACAAAGAGATTCCGGCTTTCGCCGGAATGGCGGCACTTTTAACTTCTTAATTAAAATACACCATTCCCGCGAACGCGGGAATCTCTTCGCCGAAAGGCGAATCGCCATTTGCGCTGTCGCGCAAAGAGATTCCGGCTTTCGCCGGAATGGCGTATTTTATATTTTCGGATACCGCCAAATTCTGTATTGTCCGCAAAAACAAAAAGCACCGCCATTCCGGCGAAAGCCGGAATCTCTTCCCGCTCTCTACCGCCGCAAAGCGGCGGGAAATTTCGCGCCTTCGGCGACAGTTTGCGCCTTCGGCGCGGAGATTCCTGCCTTCGCAGGAATGGAATTAAAGAGATTCCGGCTTTCGCCGGAATGGCGGCACTTTTAACCTCTTAATTAAAATACGCCATTCCGGCGAAAAAACACCGCCATTCCGGCGAAAGCAGGAATCTCTTTTTTGCAAAACGGAGTATAATGGGGCGCGTTTATTGACGAGGAGCATCCGATGATACGACATAAAATTCTTTCCGCTTTCGCCGCCGTCTCGCTGTCGGCGTCCGCCTTCGCCGCCGAAAAGCCGGTCGTGGCGGTGTCGCAAATCGTGGAACATCCGGCGCTGGACGCCTGCCGCAACGGATTGCTGGCGGGGCTGCGCGACGCCGGATTCGCGGAGGGCGAGGATTTTATTTTCAGGTTTCAGACCGCGCAGGGCAATCCGGCGACGGCGGCGCAAATCGCGCGCCAATTCGTCGGCGAAGAGCCGGACGTGCTGGTCGGAATCGCCACGCCCTCCGCGCAGGCGCTCGCCAACGCGACCAAGACCATTCCGGTGATTTTTTCGGCGGTCACCGATCCGGTCGGCGCGAAACTGCTGAAAAATATGGCGAAACCGGACGGCAATGTCACCGGGCTTTCCGATATTTCGCCGGTCGCGCAGCACGTTGATGTCATGCGCGAAATCGTTCCCGGGCTGAAAACTATCGGCGTCGTCTACAATCCCGGCGAGGCGAACGCGGTTTCGCTGGTGGAATTGTTGAAGGAAGCGGCGGCGGCGCGCGGATTGTCGGTCGCCGAGGCGACGGCGACCCGCACCTCCGAAGTCGCGGCGGCGGCGGCGGCGGTCGCCGACAAATCGGAAATCATTTATGCGATGACCGACAACACAATCGCCTCCGCCATCTCCGCCTTGGTCGCGGCGGCGGATGCGGCGAAAACGCCGGTTTTCGGCGCCGCCACTTCTTATGTGGCGGACGAAAACGGCAGGGCGGTCGGGGCGGCGGCGGCGGTCGGATTTGATTATTTCCAAGTCGGCTACCAAACCGCCGAATATGTCGCGGGCGTTCTGCGCGGCAAAAAAATCTCCGATATGCCCGCGCGCGTCGCCAAGGGAACGGACATTTTTATCAATCCGTCCGCCGCGAAAAAGAACGGCGTTTCCCTGCCGCAATCGCTGACCGCGAATCCGACAAAAGTCGTCGGAGAGTGAATCCGATAAGTCATATTACGCTCGGCACCAACGACGCGGCGCGGGCGGCGGATTTTTACGACGCCGTCCTCGGCGTTTTGGATTGGGCGCGAATTCCGAAACCGCCCGAAAAACCTCCGGCGTATTGCAAAAACGGAAAGCCGCCGTATTTATTTTTGTGTCTTCCCGAAAACGGTCTGCCCGCGACCTGGGGAAACGGTACGCATATCGCGTTCGCCGCCGATTCCCGCGAACAGGTCCGCCGGTTTTACGCGCGCGCGACGGAGTGCGGCGGCGCGGACGAAGGCGCGCCCGGACCGCGCCCGCATTACGGCGAACACTATTACGCCGCATACATCCGCGATTTGGACGGCAACAAATTGCAGGCGGTGTGCCATTCGCCCGCCTGAATTTTTCCGCATCGCGCGATGAGCGCGATCGCGTTTTTCGGCGCGCTGGAACTCGGCGTGATTTACGGCGTCGTCGCGTTCGGCGTATTTTTGACCTTTCGCGTTTTGGAGTTTCCCGATTTGACCGTGGAGGGCAGTT
>JBPCXA010000088.1:0-9652 GCA_051008975.1 Gammaproteobacteria bacterium | reverse complement strand
ATTTCCGCCGCCAGCCATTGCGAATCAAGTTCGGGCGCGTTTTGCAAAGACGAAAGCGCGGCGGCGGCGGCGGCGGAATCGCCGTCCAGACGCAGACGCAGATCAATTAATTCCAGACGCGTTTCCGCGTCCGGCGCGGCGCGGTTTCGGGTATGGACGGCGTTTCGCGTCCGCGCGATTTCGTCCCGCAACCGCGTAATTTCGTCCCGCATTCGCGCGATTTGTGCGGCGAATTGCTCGTCCCGCCGCCGAAAATCCGAATCGGCGGAGGCGGCGGCGAAAGAATCCCCGGCGGTTTCGGCAGCGGCGAAAGAATCGGCGGGCGCGGCGGACGGAATTGCTGGCGAATCCGCCGCCGCGACAATTTCGGTCGCCGTCGCCGGAACCGTTTCCGGCGTCGTTTCCGGCGGCGCGGCGGTTTCCGCAATTTCAGCGGTGTCGGCGATTTCCGGCGGCGCGGGCGCGGGAACAGTCCGCCGCAAAAGCGGTACGCGGGCGGCGAAGTTATGCCAGTGCGGCTGCAAATACGGGCGCAGTTTCGGCTGTTGATAGGCGGCATACAAAACGCCGCCCGCCGCGAAAGCGAGCAACAGCGGATATACCGCCAGCCATCGGATCGCCCACCGCGAAAATCCGCCCTTTTTCGCGGGCGGCTTGTCGGCGGGCGGCGCGGACGCGGATTTGGGCGGCGCGGGCGCGGCGGATTCGTGCATTCCGCGATTATAAACCGTCCGCGCCGGTTTTCGCCCGCCGCCGGCGCGGTATAATCCTTTTCGCGCGTAATTAATACCGAGACGGAGAACGAACGATGGGGACGGATTTGCCCGGAAAGTACCGCCCGGACAGCGAGTTGCCGGTACAAAAACTTTTTATTGACGGCGCGTTCGCGGACGCGTCTTCCGGCGCGACTTTCGCCGACATCAATCCCGCGAACAACCGCAAAATTTGCGAAGTGCAGCAGGCGGCGAAGCGGGACGTGGATCTCGCGGTCGCCGCCGCGCGCCGCGTGCAGCCGCTGTGGGCGGAGACGCCGGCGCGGGAACGGGCGAAAATCCTGCTACGCGCCGCCGAATTGCTGCGCGCCAAAAACGACGAGCTCGCCGAATTGGAAACGTTGGACACCGGCAAGGCGATCGTCGAAACGCGCGCGGTGGATGTCATTACCGGCGCGGAAGTATTGGAGTTTTACGCCGGAATCGCGCCGGCGATTCACGGCGATTATGTCGATCATCCGCCGTCCGCGTTTTCGCTCGTCCGCCGCGAGCCGCTGGGCGTCTGCGCCGGCGTCGGGGCGTGGAACTATCCGATACAAATCGCGCTGTGGAAATCCGCCCCGGCGCTGGCGTGCGGCAACGCGATGGTGTTCAAGCCCGCCGAATTGACGCCGCTGACCGCCGGGCGTCTGGCGGAAATTTACGCCGAAGCCGGACTGCCGCCCGGCGTCTTCAATGTCGTGCAGGGGGACGGCGAAACCGGGCGGATGCTGTCGCTGCATCCGGGGGTGGACAAAATATCGCTGACCGGCGCGGCGGAAACCGGCAAACGCGTAATGGCGGACGCGGCGACGACTTTGAAACACGTAACTTTCGAACTGGGCGGCAAATCGCCGCTGTTGATTTTTGCGGACTGCGATCTGGAAGGCGCGGTGTCGGCGGCGTTAATGGCGAACTTTTTTTCCACCGGGCAGGTGTGTTCCAACGGCACGCGGGTGTTCGTGGAGCGCGCGGTCGTCGACGAATTTCTCGCCGCGATCAAGGCGCGCACGGAGAATATTCGCCTCGGCTGTCCGTTTGACTTGCGGACGCAAGCGGGGCCGCTGATCAGCCGCGAACATCTGCAAAAAGTGGAGGGATATATGCGGGACGCCTTCGATTCTTCGGCGCGCCATATCGCCGGCGGGCGGCGTCCGCAGGACGATTCGCTGGCGGACGGCAACTATATCCGCCCGGCGGTTTTTGCGGACTGCGCGGACGACATGCGTTTCGTGCGCGAGGAGGTGTTCGGGCCGCTGATGGCGGTGCTGACCTTTGACGGCGAGGACGAGGCGGTGCGACGCGCCAACGCGACCGACTACGGACTTTCGGCGGGGGTGTTCAGCCGCGATTTTGCGCGCGCCCACCGCGTATCGCGGCGGCTGCAGGCGGGGATGGTGTGGATCAACGACTACAACATCACGCCGCCCGAAGTGCCTTTCGGCGGCGTCAAACATTCCGGCCTCGGCCGCGAAAACGGACTGCGGACGGTCGAACACTACACGCAGTTAAAGACAATCTACGCGAACCTCGCGCGCGTGGAACCATATTATTAAAACCCGCCCGTTCCTTGTTCTCCCGCCTGCGCGAAAGCGCAAACGGGGGATTCGCCTTGCGGCGAAAGAGATTCCGGCTTTCGCCGGAATGGCGGTTCTTTTTGTTTTTGCGGACAATGCCGAATTTGGCGGTATCCGAAAATATAAAATACGCCATTCCGGCGAAAGCCGGAATCTCTTTAATTCCATTCCTGCGAAGGCAGGAATCTCATCGCCGTAGGCGCAAACTGTCGCCGAAGGCGTACAAACGTACAATTACCCGCCGCTTCGCAGCGGCGTAAATTCCTGCCTTCGTAGGAATGGGACGAAAAAAAAATTCGCAAAAAAAGTTGAAATTCGGCTTTTTTTACCCCGTTCTTTGCTATAATCCAATTTTTATTACTCATTAAAGGAGCGTTCCCCCGATGAAAATCACTGCCCCCCCCCCCCCCCTCGTGACTCGTTAATTTTACGGGTTTTTCGCGTTCTCGCCGTGCTGTTCGCGGCGATTCTCGGAACGACGGCGGCGAACGCGCAGGAAGCCGAGGCGCGGGTGTACAAAACGCCCGCCGATACCACTTTCACGGGCGCCTCTTTCAGCCCGCAGGATACATTGGCGGAGATCGCCGCCAGTCTTCCCTCCTCATTTCGACCCAGTTATATACGTTTCATCAACTCTTCCGGCGCTCGAATACAAGTCGACAGTGCACTCGGTCCCAACGGCTTGCCGGTGGTTCCGCCGTCCGGAGTGGGCGGTCAAGTCAGCGATCGCGATAATACGGAATTGCGGGCGGGCGATCTTATCCAATTGACGGACGCGGTTTTAGGCGGCGGCGTTGATATCACTCTGCGGGTGTATGGGGACGCCCCCGCCAATTTGCGGCTGGCCGAAGGCGACGAATCGCTGACGCTCAAAACCTCCGCCGATTTGGATACTGCGGCGGGGGAATTTTTTCTCACAAATGATTGGAGAATGACGACCGTCGCCACCTCCGATACGCGGGACTATGCCCGCCCGGATTGCGTCGGGGATACGCCGGACTTGTCCGCCGACGGTTCGATTTGCCAAACCGAAGGCGCCGCCGCCGCCGAAACCGCTCCCGATTCCGCTCCCGCCCCCGGCGACGACGGCAACGCCCGGGATTTGGCGGTTGTCGGCTTGGGCTTGGGCGTCGTCGGATTTATGGCGGCATACCTTTCGGGCGGCGATTTTTCACTGTTCCATTTCGCCCCCGATTACGGATATTCCTTCACGGAAAGCGGATATTCCGTGAACACGGGCGGGCGGCTGGATTTCCGCAAAGACCGCTGGCATTTGTACTACGCCGCCGGGCAAGAAAATGCGAACGGCGAATTCGGCGACTTCCGCTACGAAAGCGGCGGAAAATACTCCGCCGATTTGTGGACCGCCGCGTTCTCCGAAACGGTGCAGGGCGAAACGGCGGACTACAATTTTGCGTTGTCTGCGGATTATCACGGCGGAATTTGGCGGTTGTCGCCGACGTACCGTTTGCATTCGCATTTGACGGAGACGGACAGCGAAACGGACAACGCCTTGAATTTGGAGGGCGTTCTCCGCTACAACCGCTGGACGATTTCGCCGTCCGCCGGATTCCGTTGGGAATCGGCGGACGAGTTCGGCGACAACGCCCGATTCCATTTGTCGGCGGTGCGGCGGTTTTAGGGGGGATTCCTGCTGCGCAGGAATGAGATTCCGGCTTTCGCCGGAATGGTGGGTTCTTTTTGTTTTTGCGGACAATGCCGAATTTGGCGGTATCCGAAAATATAAAATACGCCATTCCGGCGAAAGTTTATCCTCGCGAACGCGGGGACCGGAATCTCTTTAATTCCATTCCTGCGAAGGCAGGAATCTCCTCGCCGAAAGGCGCAAACTGTCGCCGAAGGCGTACAATTTCCCGCCGCTTCGCGGCGGCGGAAATTCCTGCCTTCGCAGGAATGGGACGGGTGAAAATGGAATTTTTTTATTCGCTATCCGCCGCCGCATTTCGGACATATTCGGCGATGCGACGCTGCAAATCCCGCGTTTCGGGGCGGCGGCGGGCGGCGACGCGGTTGACGATGAACATCGCGGACACCCGCATAATCGTCTCGCGTTCGACGAGACCGTTTTCGCGCAGCGTCCGGCCGGAATCCGCGAGGTCGGCGATCATGTCGGCGACGCCGGTCTGCGGGGCGATTTCCAGCGCGCCGTGCAATTTGATAATGTCCGCGGCGACGCCCTTTTCGGCGAAATGCGCGCGCGTCAGATTCGGATATTTCGTCGCCACGAGCAGCGTTTTTCCCTCCTCCGGACGAAAGTCCGGCGGCGCCGCCGCGACCAGACGACAGCGCGCGAAACGCAAATCCAGCGGGCAGACGATTTCGGACATCCGTCGCTCGGCGAGCACGTCGCGCCCGGCGATTCCCGCCTGCGCCGCGCCGCACGCCACGAAAACCGGCGTATCCTGCGCCCGCACCCGCAAAAGTCGCACCCGCGAATCGGCGGTGCGGACGACGAGCCGCCGCGTATCGGTATCCGCCGCATCGGGCGCGAGATTCAACGCCCGCAACAGCGGCAGCGCGGCGTCCCAAATGCGCCCGCGCGAAACGGCGAGAGTGAGCATTGACGAATTATATCAGCCCGCCGCCGCCGAAAATTTCGCCGAAATCGTCGTCAATTCCGGAATGTCATTCGGATTAGTTTTGCGGAAAAAATGGCATAATACGGCGGGAAGAACGATGATCGAAACTGAAGAACTGTCGCTGTCCGAAATTTACGGACTGGCGCATCAAGCGCTTTCGCGGGCGGGGGCGGACGAATCCAACGCCGACGCCGTCGCGCGCACCGTCGCCGACGCCGAGCGGGACGGCGCAAACGCGCACGGGCTGTTTCGCGTTCCCGGATATATCGCCGGGCTGCGCAGCGGCAAAGTCAACGGACGCGCCGATCCTTCGCCGCAAACTTCCGGCGCGGTCGTCCGCTGCGACGGGCAAAACGGCTATGCGCCGCTCGCGCTGCGGCGGGCTTGCGATCCGCTGGCGGACGCCGCCCTGCAAAACGGAATCGCCGCGCTGGCGCTGACGAAATCGCATCACTTCGCCGCGCTGTGGCCCGAAACCGAAGCGCTGGCGGCGCGCGGAATCGCCGCACTCGCCTGCGTCTGTTATCTGCCGTCCGTCGCCCCGGCCGGCGGCAAAACCGCGCTGTTCGGCACAAATCCCGTTTCGTTCGCGTGGCCGCGCGGAGATATGCCGCCGGCGGTTTTTGACATGGCGACCGCCGCCGCCGCCAAGGGCGAAGTGCAAATCGCCGCCCGCGAAGGCAAACCGCTGCCGCCCGGATGCGGTCTGGACGAAAACGGAAATCCCAGCACCGATGCCGCCGCGGTGTTGCGCGGCGTTTTGCTGCCCTTCGGCGGCTACAAAGGTTCGGCGCTCGCGATGATGGTGGAACTTCTGGCGGCGGCGTTAATCGGCGAAAATTTCAGTTTTGAATCGGCGGAAAAAGACAACAAAGACGGCGCGCCGCCGCAAGGCGGGGAATTAATCGTCGCGCTGTCGCCGCAAACGCTCGCCGGAGACGGCTGGCGGGAACACGCCGAATCTTTCCTCCGCAAAATGGAGAAAATGCCCGGCGTCCGTCTTCCCGGCGCGCGCCGCCACCGCAACCGCCAAAACGCCGGCCCGCGCAAAATCAACGCCGAATTGCTGGCGAAAATCCGCAAACTGACGGAAGAATAATCGCCGTTCGTCCGAAGTTTTTGGGTACGGCGGGGAACATGTCTATTTGACAGAACCAAACAAGTGCCGTTCAAAGATTTCTTTGAACTTTTGCACTGTGTTTTTGCCAATGATTCTCCGCGCATAGCGCAACATTCCATCATCATTGCACAAATGTGAAAACATGATGCAAAGTTGCTTCTTAGTCAGCGTGTCTACTTCGCTTTCGTAGCACTTTGACCAAAGTTTGGCAACCTCCTTGGGGTCAAAGAGATTTTCTATCTCTTTAACGCCATCGGGGAACTGAACAAAATCCGATTCTTTCAAATCAAATTTTTCCACATAGTTGTTTTTCGCCGACTTTCCCTCCTGATCGGAATCCAGAAGAATTTTAAGCGCAGCTCCCCATCCCAAATTAAGGGAGATCAAAGTATCCATGCTATGCGCGCCGCCCGCAGGATAAATCGCAAAATTAGGAACGTCTCCTCCCGCCACTTTATACATGGCGGTAAGAATGGCCATATCAGACGGCCCCTCGACAATCAGGGCTTTGTCGCACTGCATGTCCAAATAGTGCGGCCTGATATTCAGACAATCGGCGATCGGCTGATAATAGGTCTCTTGGCTCCCGGGTTTTTGCCAATAAGACCCGATTCTGTCGCACGACAATTTGCCGCCCGTCTTGCTGACAATATAAGTTGTTCTCATATTGTCGGGCGAAACAAGGTAGCGGCTGTGCGTCGTGTAAATCACGCAAGCATCCGCCGCCAATTTGGTGAAATCCTTTAACATGTTCTGCTGAGCGGCGGGATGCAGATTAGAGGCCGGCTCATCTATTAAATAGACGAGCCGGCCGACTTCGGCGCGCATTTTCTTGCGCCGAAACTCGGTTTTCATAAGAAAACTAACATACCATATAGCACCCCGGCTCCTGTCCGTGACGCTGTACATGGTATCGTCCTTATCCCTGATTAGAATCTGAAAATACTGCCCGGGATGGTCATACTCCAGATGCGCGCTGCGAATATCCTTGACGCCGGACAGATTTTTCCATTGTTTCGTAAACTTCTTGTTTAAATTACTGTTAATTTTTTGCAGCACGGTCTTCGCGTCCGTGTTACGCGGATTCCGCGGGTCGTGCAGATCCTGCAATTTTTGTATGCTGAGCTCCTTGCCTGTGTCGTAGAACAGGCCTTCAATAATGTCAACCCAATCCTGCCTAAACGCGTCGCTACCGGAGGACACGTACACCTTTTCAGGAACGGTATCCTGAAAATCCTCAAAATAAATAACATAAGGACACAAAGACACGATGTAACACGCGCACAGGCGAACAAATTCTTCGTTCAAAGAACCACCCGTAATTCCCTGCAGGTCCATGTCGTAGAAAGTCGGCCGGGGAGCCCCGTTTTCGAACGGAATTACCCTTGAAATTCGGACATCCTTTTTCCGGTTGACTTCCCGAATGAATTCGGCGACATTTTCCTCAGTAATGCCCCATTCCGCAACCTTCTTCGGAGAATGCTGGTTGATTTTGCTCCACAAAGGCGCATAGCCGATTTCACCATCGATTTTGATGGTGGCGGTTATCTTGGCGCTTTCGTTGGAATAGGTCTCGCCCTTATTCCTGATGCCGGTGAACATCCGTTTAACTTCCTCCTGTTTCGAAGGATCGTTCCGGTAGTCAAAGCTTTCTATCGCCTTTAAGATAGTGGTCTTCCCCGTCTCATTCAAGCCGAGCAACACCACCAATTTCCCGTCGAACAACGGAATGTTGACCGGGCGCTTTTTTACGCTCTTGTAGTTCTCAATCGTAAAGTCCACGAAAGACAGAGAGGCGTACGACTCGCTCGCTTCCTCCTGGAGCGCAGAGGAAAAGAAATCTACCCAAAAAAACATGGGCGCATAAAATAATTTTCTCCAATCAGTAGCCATAACGACCTCCTTGTAGCGATAATAAAGATAAAACCACCCGCTTTGCCGTACCGATGCAGGCACTGGTACCGGCGAGCGTTCTCTATTTTACCTCTTGACTCGGAAAAAAGTACATTTTTGCCGGTTTTTTTTCGTCAAATTTTGGTTGAAATAACGAAAATCTCGTGATTCGCCGCAAATTTGACAGGAACACGCTCTAACCGCACAGAGTTCGCGCCCCGATTCGCGACAAATCGGAGGCAAGCGGCGGAGCAAACGCGGGATATTTGCGGCGCAGAATTATTTTTTTCGGGCGATGGCGAAAAAAATTGCGTTTTGGGGGCGGAATTGTGGTATCATCGGAGCGACGAAGGTTTTTTTGAGGAGAGAAAAAATGGAAAACAAAATGAGAGGCACCGCGGACGGCGGATTTTGGCACGGCATTCACTCGGGAATGGGGCTGGCGTCCAAGGGGATGATCGCCGCGTTCGTCGTTTTCACCGCGCTGAATGTGGATTTCGCCGGCGACGTCTATTCGGCGGTGCGCGGGTGGGTGGAATCCACGCTCAACTGGTATTACATCACCGCCGTGACCGGGATGCTGTTCGCCTGCCTCTTTTTGATGTGCAGCAAATACGGGGCGATCCGCCTCGGCGACGACGACAGCCGCCCCGAATTTCGCAACTTTTCGTGGTTTGCGATGCTGTTTTCGGCGGGCGTCGGCATCGGGATTCTGTTTTTCGGCGTCGCCGAGCCGATGTTTTATTTCGACAATTCCGCCGGTTTCGGCTATCCGAACAACCCGTTCGCCGATCTTCGGGGGGCGACCGAAATGGACGAACAGCGGGCGATCGCGGCGATGCGCGTGACGTATTTCCACTGGGGATTCCACGGCTGGGCGGTGTATGTCGTCGTCGGCTTGTCGCTCGCCTATTTCGGCTATCGCCGCAAACTGCCGCTGACCCTGCGTTCGGCGTTGTATCCGCTCATCGGCGACAAAATTTACGGTCCCATCGGGCACGGCGTGGATTTGCTGGCGGTTTTCGGCACGGTGTTCGGCGTGGCGACTTCGCTGGGATTGGGCGTGCAGCAGATGTCCACCGGTTTGAATCATCTTTTCGGCGTGGATCCCGGGCTGACGACGCAGATTGTTCTGATCGCCGTCATTTCGGTGGTGGCGACGATGTCCGCCGTGTCCGGCGTGGGCAACGGCATCCGCATCATCAGCGAGTGGAACATTTATTTGTCCATCGTGCTGCTGGCGTTTTTCATGTTCGGCGGCCCGTTTCAATGGCTGATGGGCTTTTTCGTGACTTCGCTCGGCGACTATCTTTGGAATGTGATTCCGATGGGATTCCAGACCTTCAATTCCGAAGGCGCGGCGAAGTGGCAGGGCGGCTGGACGATATTTTACTGGGGCTGGTGGATTTCGTGGGCGCCGTTCGTGGGGATGTTTATCGCCCGCATTTCGCGCGGGCGGACGATCCGCGAATTTATGGTCGGCGTGATGTTCGTGCCGACGACGATCGCGTTTTTCTGGCTGTGCATGTTCGGCGGCAACGCGATTTATCTGGAATTGCAGGCGGCGGCGGCGGGAGAGACGGCGGGCATCGCCGAGACGGTGATGGCGTGGAATCTGCCGCAGGCGTTATACGGCACGATAGACCAGATTACCGGAATCAAGGCGCTGAATTGGGCGATGGCGGCGCTGGCGACGTTTTTGCTGGCGAC
>JBPCXA010000087.1:0-3863 GCA_051008975.1 Gammaproteobacteria bacterium | reverse complement strand
GAGCGCACCGGTTATCCGACGCAAAAGCCGCTCGCGCTTTTGGAGAGAATTATCAACGCGTCCTCCGACGAGGGCGACGTCGTTTTTGATCCGTTTTGCGGCTGCGCGACGACGCTGGTCGCCGCGGAAAAGTTGGGGCGCAAATGGATCGGCGCGGACATCGCGCCGATGGCGACGAATTTAATTAAATCGCGCCTGCAAAACGCGCAGGATATGCTGTCCACAAAAGGCGCGTGGAAAAAAGTCGCGATTTGGGAGGAGCCGCCGGCGCGCACCGACAACGGCGATTTGATGGTGAATCCGAAAGAGTATCGCCACGAATTATACGGCAAACAGGACGGCAAATGCGCGGGCTGCCGCCACGAGTTTCCGTTTCGCAATATGACGGTGGATCATAAGGACGCGAAGCGGAAAGAGGATCGGGACGCGAGTACGAATTTGCAGTTGTTATGTAACTGGTGCAACAGCGTGAAGGGGGTGCGTCCGATGTCGTACCTTCTCGCGCGTTTGAAGGAGCTGGGAATTTTATGAACGCCGGAGTTGTAACGCCTCCGTCCGCCGCGCGGAAGTTTTGTCGGCGCGCAAAAAAACATTTTTTCGTCCGGCGGGCGGCGTGAATGTTGCCGCAAAAGTTATGCGAGAAATTGCGCGCGATGGACGCGCGTCGTTCCGCGCTGGAACAAGAAATGGCGGCGTCGCCGGGGCGGGGGGCGTGGCAGGAATTGTCGGCGGAATACGGCAAACTTCTGCCGCCGACCGACAAATATCGCCTGTGGCTGCGCGCGCAAAACAAGGCCGGCGAATTGCGCGCGCTGTGCGACGACCCCGAATTGTCCGAAATCGCGCGCGAAGAATATGACGCCGCTGTCGCGCGGCGCGATTCTTTGGGCGCGGAGTTGCGCCGTCTCTTCTCGCCCGAATCGGAAAATGATTCGCGCGGCTGCTTTTTGGAAATTCGCGCGGCGGCGGGCGGAAGCGAATCGGGTCTTTTCGCCGGGGATTTGTTTCGGATGTATTGCCGCCACGCCGAGGCGCGGAAATGGCGCGCCGAAATCGTCTCGCGCGCGGCGGGCGAAGTCGGCGGCTACAAGGAAATCATCAGCCGCATTTCCGGCGGCGGCGCGTACGGACGGCTGAAATATGAATCCGGCGCGCACCGCGTGCAGCGCGTTCCCGACACCGAATCGCAGGGGCGCGTGCATACTTCGGTGGCGACGGTCGCGGTAATGCCGGAGGCGCGACCCGAAGACGATACGCGCATTTCGCCCGCCGATTTGCGCGTGGAAACCTTCCGCGCCTCGGGCGCCGGCGGACAGCATGTCAACACCACCGATTCCGCGGTGCGCATTACGCATTTGCCGAGCGGCACCGTCGTGGAATGCCAGGACGACCGCTCCCAGCACAAAAACCGCGAACGCGCAATGGCCGTTTTACACGCGCGCATCGCCGAACAAAAACGCCGCGCGCGGCGCGAAAAGGAGGCCGGCGAACGACGCGCGCTGGTCGGCGGCGGCGACCGCTCCGAACGCATCCGCACCTACAACTTTCCGCAGGGCAGGATTACCGATCACCGAATCGGGCTGACTTTGTATAAACTTCCGGCGGTGATGGACGGCGACATGGACGAAATATTGGACGCGCTGGCGGACGCCGGCGGGGGCGATGCCTGATACGCCCGCCGCGCTTTTGCGCGAAGGCGCGCGCCGCCTGTCGGCGGGGGGAATCGCCGCCGCGGAAGTGGACGCGCGCGCGCTGCTGAAACATCGGATGCATATCGGGGACGCCGCGCTGGCGGCGCGCGACGACGAAATCGTCGGCGATTCGATCCGCCGCGAATTTGCCCGCGACATCGCGCGGCGTTTGTCCGGCGAACCGGCGGCGTATATTGTCGGGCGGCGCGAGTTTATGGGGATTGATTTCATCACCACGCCGGCGGCGCTGGCGCCGCGCCCCGAAACCGAGGAATTGACCGAAACCGCGCTGGCGCATATTTTGCCCGGACGGGCGGCGCGCGCGCTGGATTTGGGCGCGGGATGCGGCGTCATCGGATTGTCCATCGCCCGCCTGCGTCCGCAAAGCCGGGTGACGCTCGCCGACTGCAGCGAGGACGCGCTGTCTTTGGCGCGCCGCAACGCCGCGCAGTTGAACGCGCCGGCGCGTTTTTGCCGCAGCGACTGGTTTCAACACATCGGCGAAGAGTTTGATTTAATCGTCGCCAATCCGCCGTATATCGCCGCGGACGATTCCGCGCTTTCGGCGCTGCATTTTGAGCCGCGTCTCGCGCTGTGCGGCGGCGAGGACGGACTGCGCGCGCTTTCGGCGGTGATCGCCGGCGCGCCGCAAAAACTGCGGGCGGGCGGACTGCTGTTCGTCGAACACGGCGCGACGCAGGAGGAGGAAGTGCGCCGAATGTTCGCCGCCGCCGGATTTTGCGGCATTTGCTGCCGCCGCGATTTGGCGCGTCGTCCGCGCATTACCTTCGCCGTCCGTCCCCGCCGATAATGCCCGAATTGCCGGAAGTGGAGACCGTCCGCCGCGGCGTCGCGCCGCATGTCGTCGGGCGGCGCATTGAAAAAACAATCGTGCGCGAACGCCGCCTGCGTCTGCCGATAAAAAATTGTTTTTGCAAAAACGTCGACGGACGGCGGGTGATAAATTTGCGGCGGCGTGGCAAGTATTTAATTTTTGATCTGGAGGACGGCGCGCTGATCGCGCATCTGGGAATGAGCGGCGTGTTTTATTTTTCTTCGTCGCCGCCGGACAAGACAATGCACGAACATGTCGGATTAAAAATCGGCGGACGGTTTTTGATTTACAAGGATCCGCGGCGTTTCGGCTGCATTGTTTTTTGCGAAGGCGAACCCGGTTCGCATTCGCTGCTAAAACATTTGGGGCCGGAGCCGCTGTCGGCGGCGTTTGACGGCGCGGCGTTGCGCGACAATTTGCGCGGACGCGGAACGCCGCTGAAAACCGCGCTGATGGACGGCAAAGTCGTCGCCGGAATCGGCAACATATACGCCGCCGAATCTTTGCATCTCGCGGGAATTCGCCCGCAAACTCCGGCGCGGAAATTATCCGCCGTCCGCGCCGAAAAGTTGGCGGCGGCGATTAAGAATGTACTGCGGCGGGCGATTCAAGCGGGCGGTTCCACGCTCCGCGATTTTGCGAAGGCGGACGGCGCGCCGGGATATTTCCAAACGCGGTGGAAAGTATACGGGCGCGAAGGCGCGCGGTGCGATTGCGGCGGCGAAATTAAAAAAATCGCGCAAAACGCCCGCGCGACCTATTACTGCCCGCGTTGCCAGCGATAAATATCGGGCGCGAGTTTCGAAAAAAAATATTTTATTATTAAATTTTCCATTCCCGCGAAAGCGAGAATCTCCGCCGCCGCAAAGCGGCGGGAAATTTCGCGCCTACGGCGCGGAGATTCCGGCTTTCGCCGGAATGGCGGGTTCTTTTTGTCTTTGCGGACAATACCGAATTCGGCGGTATCCGAAAATAAAAAAACCGCCATTCCGGCGAAAGTTTATCCTCGCGAACGCGGGGACCGGAATCTCATTCGCCGTCCGGCTTTTGCCGTTATGCCGCCGGTTTTAGGGCGGGTTTTTTGCCGCCGCGTTTCATCAGTTTCGGCGCGCGATTTTTGACCGCCCCGGCGTCCACGACCACCTGGCGGATATTTTTTTTGTCGGGCAGCGCGTACATCGTCTCCAACAGCGTCTCCTCCACGACGCCGCGCAAACCGCGGGCGCCGGCGGAAAGCGCCGCCGCCTGCGCGGCGATTTCGGAAACGCCGTCGCGGGTGAAGACCAGTTCCGCGTCCTCCATCGCGAACACCTCCGCATATTGTTTCGCCAGCGCGT
>JBPCXA010000086.1:0-12404 GCA_051008975.1 Gammaproteobacteria bacterium | reverse complement strand
ACGCGCTGGCGAAACAATATGCGGAGGTGTTCGCGATGGAGGACGCGGAACTGGTCTTCACCCGCGACGGCGTTTCCGAAATCGCCGCGCAGGCGGCGGCGCTTTCCGCCGGCGCCCGCGGTTTGCGTGGCGTCGTGGAGGAGACGCTGTTGGAGACGATGTACGCGCTGCCCGACAAAAAGAATATCCGCCAGGTGGTCGTGGACGCCGGGGCGGTCAAAAATCGCGCGCCGAAACTGATGAAACGCGGCGGCAAAAAAACCGCCCTAAAACCGGCGGCATAACGGCAAAGCCGGACGGCGAAAGCCGGAATCTCTTTGCGCGACAGCGCAAACGGCGGATTCGCCTTTCGGCGAATGAGATTCCGGTCCCCGCGTTCGCGAGGATAAACTTTCGCCGGAATGGCGTATTTTAATTAAGAGGTTAAAAGTGCCGCCATTCCGGCGAAAGCCGGAATCTCCGCGCCGTAGGCGCGAAATTTCCCGCCGTCGACCTGTCCCATTCCTGCGAAGGCAGGAATCTCCGCCGCCGCAAAGCGGCGGGTAATTGTACAATTACCGCCTTCGGCGTGGAGATTCCTGCCTTCGCAGGAATGGGACGTAGGTGGGAATGGGACAAAGAGGGCGGCGAAATTTCCGCAAAAAAAATCGCAAAAAAGTTAAAAATCCGGCTTTTTTCACCCCGTTCTCTGATAAAATCCAATTTTTATTGCACTCAAAAGGAGCGTTCCACGATGAAAATCACTGCCCCCCCCCCCCCTTGTGACTCGTTAATTTTACGGGTTTTCCGCGTTCTCGCCGTGCTTTTGGCGGCGATTCTCGGAACGACGATGGCGAACGCGCAAGAAGCCGAGGCGCAGGTGTATTCCACGCCCACCGACTCTTTTACCATCGGCGGGCGGACGGTTGATTTGGACGAGACGCTGGCGACGATTATGTCCGTTTTCGCCGACGGGGCTTCTTTCTCCAATGGTTTCGGACAATATTTTATAAGACCGAATTCATCCGGATCCTCCACGGCGGCGGGTGCAAATTTGGACAATCGCGGCTTGCCGACTTTTGGCGGCGACCCGGTGGTGGAGGGCAATCGCATGGAAATAAACGATGCCGGCGGCGGTGCGTCACGGCTTAGGATTACTCTCCGCGTGTATCGGAATGCGAACGGGGATTTTGCGTTGGCGGACGGCGACGAACCGCCGGGCAGAATCGCCGCCGCCTCCGATTTGGCGTCGTCGGACGAATTTTTTCTCACGGACGTTTGGCGACATAGCCCGGTCGCCAGCCGCAATACGCAGGGATATACCGGAGAACCGACTTGCGATCCGAACGGACCTACGCCGATATTGTCCGCCGACGGTTCGATTTGCGAAGCCGAGGCCGCCGTACCTCTGAATCCGCCCGCCGCTTCCGTCTCCGCCCCCGGCGGCGACAGCAACGCCCGGGATTTGGCGGTTGTCGGCTTGGGTGTCGGCGTTGTCGGATTTATGGCGGCGTACCTTTCGGGCGGCGATTTTTCGCTGTTCAATTTCGCCCCGAATATCGGCTATTCCGCCACTGAAAGCGGTTACGCGTACAATGTCGGCGGTCGCCTAAATTTCCGCAAAGACAACTGGCATTTGTACTACGCCGCCGGGCAGGAAAACGCGAACGGCGAATTCGGCGATTTCCGCTACGAATCGGGCGGCGAATACTCCGCCGATTTGTGGACTGCCGCGTTCTCCGAAACCGTGCAGGGCGAAACGGCGGACTACGATTTTTCGTTGTCTGCGAATTATAACGGCGGAATTTGGCGGTTGTCGCCGACGTACCGTTTGCATTCGCATTTTGCGGACGAGGAATTTGATACGCAAAATTCGCTGAATTTGCGGGGCGAGTTGCTGTGGAATCGCTGGACGATTTCGCCGTCTGCGGGATTTCGCTGGGAATCGGCGGAGGAGTTCGGCGACAACGCCCGCTTCAATTTGTCGGCGGTGCGGCGGTTTTAGGGGAGGATTCCTGCTACGCAGGAAAGAGATTCCGGCTTTCGCCGGAATGGCGGTGCTTTTTGTTTTTGCGGACAATGCCGAATTTGGCGGTATCCGAAAACATAAAAAAACCGCCATTCCGGCGAAAGCCGGAATCTCCTTGCGCGAAAGCGCAAACGGCGGATTCGCCTTTCGGCGAATGAGATTCCCGCGTTCGCGGGAATGGCATTTTCTTTTCGTCCCATTCCTGCGAAGGCAGGAATCTCCACGCCGAAGGCGCAAATTGGAGGGTACAATTTCCCGCCGCTTTGCGGCGGCGTAGATTCCTGCCTTCGCAGGAATGGGACGGGGTGGTGCAGGAATGGGATTTATGCGGCGGCGGCGTTTTGTACGGGGGACGGCGGGCGGAATTTTTCCGCGGATTCTTTTTCGGAATGCGCCGACGCGGATTGCTGTTGCCGCCATAATTCGGCGTAGACGCCGTCCTTCGCGAGGAGCGCGGAATGTCCGCCGCGTTCCGCGATTTTGCCGCCGGCCAGCACCAGAATTTCGTCCGCATCCACGATGGTGGACAGGCGGTGCGCGACGACGACGGCGGTGACGCCGCGCGCGGCGGCGTTCATCGCCTTTTGGATTTCGGATTCGGTCTTGGAATCCAGCGCACTCGTCGCCTCGTCAAAAATATAAATCGCCGGATTTTTAAGAATCGCGCGGGCGATCGCCACGCGCTGTTTTTCGCCGCCCGAAAGTTTCAGTCCGCGTTCGCCGACCCGCGTCTCGTATTTTTCCGGCAGCGCGGCGATGAAATCGGAAAGCGCGGCCTGCGCGGCGGCGTTTTCAATCGCGCCGTCTTTCGCGGCGGACGCGCCGTAGCCGATGTTGTGTCGCAGCGTGTCGTTGAACAACACCGCGTCCTGCGGGACGACGCCGATCGCCGCGCGCACCGATTCCTGCGCGCATTCGCGGATGTCCTGACCGTCTATAAAAATCGCGCCGCGCCGCGGATCATAAAAACGAAACAGCAGGCGGGCGATCGTCGATTTGCCGCCGCCACTTGCTCCGACAATCGCCGTCTTCCGCCCCGGACGGACGACGAACGAAACGCCACGCAATACTTCGCCGCGCCCGTACGAAAACGCGACATCGCGGAATTCCACTTCGCCGCCGGCGATTTTCAGCGGCGCCGCGGCGGGCGAATCGCGCACCTCCGTTTTTTCGTCCAGCAGCGAAAACATCGCGTCCATGTCGGTTAAAGCTTGCCGGATTTCGCGGTAGACCGAGCCGAGAAAATTCAGCGGCAGATACAAATGCACGACATAACTGTATACGACGACGAAATCGCCGGCGGTGCGGTTCTCGGCGGCGGCGTCCAGTCCGGCGAGCATCATCACCGCGAACAATCCGGCGGCGATAATCATTCCCTGCCCGATATTCAGCAGCGACAGCGAAGTGCGGTTTTTGACCGCCGCGTCCTCGTAGCGCGAAAGCGAAACGTCGTAGCGCCCCGCCTCCTCGTTTTCGGCGTTGAAATATTTTACCGTCTCGTAATTTAACAGACTGTCCACCGCGCGGGTGTGCGCGCGCTGGTCGGCGGCGTTCATGCGGCGGCGGAATTGCAGGCGCCATTCGGTGATTTTTACGGTGAATATGACATATACGCCGACCGCGGCGGCGGAAATCAGCGCATAACGCCAGCCGAATAAATACCACAGCGCGCCCGACACCAGCGCGATTTGAATCAGCGTCGGAATAATGTGAAATACCGCCATACTCAGCAGCAGCTCGATGCTTTTGACGCCGCGCTCTATGACGCGCGACAGCCCGCCGGTCTGCCGGTCCAAATGAAACCGCAGCGAAAGGGAATGCAGATGCCGGAACGTCTCCAACGCCGCGGCGCGAATCGCGCGCTGTGCTACGCGGGCGAAAAAGAAATGTTTCAGTTCGTCAAAACCGTTCTGCAGCAGCCGCGCGAAAACAAACGCGCCGATCGCCGCCGCCAAAGTCGCGGCGGTAAATCCGCCGCCGCCGACTAAATCCACCGACCGTCCGAGCAGCGGCGGAATAGCCGCCGCCGCCAATTGTTGCGCCGCCAGCAACGCCATCGCCGTCGCCGCCCGCCGCCGCAACGCGGGATTGTCCGCCGGCCACAAATACGGCCAGAAATTCGCCAGAATTTTCGCCGCCGGACGTTCCGATTCGCGGTAAGAACTTTGCGGCGAATCAACCGCCATTTTGCCGCCGCGCGCAAATCATCGCGGACGTCGCCGTAAATACCGCCGCCGCCGCGAGAATCGCCGCCCATTCCGTCATCGCGCCCCATTCCTGCGGCCAGTGCGCGCGCGTCCAAATGTCGTCGAGAATCATCCGCCCGGCGATCGCCGCCAGTAGCGCGCCGCCGACGGTGATCAGCCACGGCGCCTTTTCCATCAATCGGAGAATCAGCATGCTGCCGCCGACCATGATCGGAATGGACAATAAAAATCCGAAAATTACCAGCCCCAAATCGCCGCCCGACGCCCCGGCGATGGCGAGAATATTGTCCAGCCCCATCACCGTGTCGGCGATGATGATCGTCCGCATCGCCGTCCAAAACGAATCGGCGACGGCGGAAGGCGCGCGCGCGGAATCGTCGTTCGCAATCAGCCGCCACGCGACATAATACAAAAGCAGCCCCCCCGCCAGCGACAATCCGGGCAGCCGCAGCAATTGCAGGGCGAAAACGACCAGCACCACGCGCACCACAATCGCCCCGGCGGTGCCTGCATATACCGCCTTTTTTTGCAAATGTTTCGGCAAATTGCGCGCGGCGAGCGCGATGACGACGGCGTTGTCGCCCGCCAGTACGAGATCCACAAAAATAATCGCGGCCAGCCGCGCCAGCCAGTCGGCGGAAAACTCCATCAGGCGGCCGGAAACAGCACGAGATCCTTCACTTCGGCGCGTACCGCCACGCGGTCGCCGGGATGAAAATGAATATGCGACGGCCACTGCGAAAACACCCGCCCGCCGCTGGCGAGCCGCAGCGCGTACAAAGTCGTCGGACCGCGAAACGCGCGCTCCTCCACCCGCGCCGGCACGCCGTCTTCGGCGAGTTGAATGTCGTCCGGACGCAGCAACACCTGCACCGCGTCGCCGGGGGCGAGCAAAAATCCGTCGTTTCGTCCGTCGCCCGGCAGGACGCCCATTTCCATTTTGACCGCGCCGCCGGCGGCGAGAGTTCCGCGCAAAAGCGCGCCGTCCCCGACAAATTCGGCGACAAAGGCGCACCGCGGACGGCGGTATAAATCGTAAATGTCGTCCCACTGGCACACCACGCCCTGATTGATGACGCCGCCGCAATCGGCGAGCAAAAACGCCTCGTGCTGGTTGTGGGTCACGAAAAGGGCGGTGAGACCGCGCGATTTCAGTATTTCCCGCACTTGTCGCGCCAGCCGCTCGCGCAAAGTTTCGTCCAGACGCGAAAACGGCTCGTCCATCAACAGCACTTCCGGCTTCGCCGCCAGCGACCTCGCCAACGCCGCCCGCTGCTGCTCGCCGCCGGACAATTCGTGCGGAAAGGCGTCGCGCAATTTGGACAGCCCGCACAACTCGCACATTTCGTTTACGACGCCGCCGTTTTTGCCGCCGCCGCCGAAGCGGATGTTGTCGGCGACCGAAAGATGCGGAAACAGGGCGAGATCCTGGAACACCATTCCGACCCCGCGTTTTTCGGGCGGCACGGCGACGCCGTCGCCGCTCATTTTGCGCCCGCCGATGCGGATTTCGCCGCCGGAGACCGGTTCCAGTCCGGCGATGCAGGAAAGCACGGTGCTTTTTCCGGCGCCGGACGGCCCCATCAAACAGCCGATTTGTCCCTTTTCCACGCGCAGCGATACGCCGCCCAGCCCGACTTTTTTGCCGGGATAGGCGTGATTTATGCCGTTCACTTCCAAAAGCGCCATCAGAATCAATCCCCTGAATACTGTTCCGAAAAACCCAATTATAACCGAACCGCCCGCCGCCCGCCGCCGTCCCATTCAGGGATGAGATTCCGGTCCCCGCGTTCGCGAGGATAAACTTTCGCCGGAATGGCGTATTTTATATTTTCGGATACCGCCAAATTTGGTATTGTCCGCAAAGACAAAAAACACCGCCATTCCGGCGAAAGCCGGAATCTCTTTGCGCGCAAGCGCAAACGGCGGATTCGCCTTCGGCGACAGTTTGCGCCTTTCGGCGCGGAGATTCCTGCTTTCGCAGGAATGGGAAAGAGATTCCGGCTTTCGCCGGAATGGCGGTTTTTTATCTTTTCGGATACCGCCAAACTCAGTATTGTCCGCAAAGACAAAAAGTACCGCCATTCCGGCGAAAGCCGGAATCTCTTCCGCGGATTATTCCTCCGTCCATCCTTTCGCTTGGAATACGGTCTGCAGATCCTTGTCGCCGCGTCCGGACAAATTGACGAGGATGATTTTGTCGGCGGGCATTTCCGCCGCCATTTTTTGCGCGAATGCGAGGGCATGCGCGCTTTCCAGGGCGGGAAGAATTCCCTCCAAACGGCACAAATCGTCAAACGCCGCCAGCGCCTCGCCGTCCGAAACCGCGACATAACTCGCGCGCCCGCTCTCCTTCAAATGGGAATGTTCGGGGCCGACGCCCGGATAATCCAGCCCGGCGGAGATGGATTCGGTTTCGCGCACCTGTCCGTTTTCGTCCTGCAGCAAATAGGAATAGGAGCCGTGCAAGACGCCCGGACGCCCGCGGCACAAAGTCGCCGCGCCGTATTCGCCGGAACCGCCCGCCTCCACGCCGACGAGACGCACATTCGCGTCCGCGATATACGGATAAAAAATTCCCATCGCGTTGGAGCCGCCGCCGACGCAGGCGACGATTGCGTCCGGCTGTCGCCCGGCGATTTGCGGCATTTGCGAGAGGCATTCCGCGCCGATGACGGAGTTGAAATCGCGCACCATTTTCGGATACGGATGCGGTCCGGCGACCGAGCCGATGACATAAAAAGTATCGTCCACATTCGTCACCCAGTCGCGCATCGCCTCGTTCAGCGCGTCTTTCAGCGTCCGCGAGCCGCCGCGCACTTCGCGCACTTCCGCGCCCAAAAGGCGCATGCGGCGGACATTCGGCGCCTGCCGCGCGACATCCGCCGCGCCCATGTACACGACGCATTGCAGCCCTTCGCGGGCGCACACCGTCGCCGTCGCGACGCCGTGTTGTCCGGCGCCGGTTTCGGCGATGATGCGGCGTTTTTGCATCCGCCGCGCCAGTAAAATCTGTCCGACGGCGTTGTTAATTTTGTGCGCGCCGGTGTGATTCAAATCCTCGCGTTTCAGATAAATTTGCGCGCCGCCGCATTTCGCGCTGATGCGGCGGGCGTGATACACCGGGCTCGGACGCCCGGCGTAATGCGCGAGTATTTCCCGGAACTCGCGCTGGAAGACGTCGTCGCGGCGGCATTCTTCGTAGGAATCGCGCAGGGCGGCGAGCGCGGCGACCAGCGTTTCGGCGACATAGACGCCGCCGAAATCGCCGAACCGTCCGCCGTCGTCCGGCAGTTCGTATTTTTGGGGGGCGGCGTCAGTTTTTTCGGTGGTCGGCATTCATAACTTCCCGGAGGAACGCCCGCATTTTATCAAAATCTTTCCGTCTTTTGTCGCCGTCCGCGGCGATTCCGCCGGAAACATCCACCGCCCGCGGGCGATGCGCGGCGATTAGTTTTCCGACCGTCGCCGCGGTCAGCCCCCCGGCGACAAAAAGCGGCGCGGCGGAATTCGCCGGAATGCAATTCCAATCGAACGGTTCGCCGGTGCCGCCGTATTTGCCGCGCACTTTGGAATCCAAAAGTATTCCCGCCGCGTCCGGATATTCGCGCGCGGCGGCGGCGGCGTCTTCGGCGGCGGCGATTCGGCATGCCTTGATATACGGCATGTCAAAGGACGCGCAATAGGCGGCGTCTTCGTCGCCGTGGAACTGCAAAATTGACGGGCGTGCGCGTTTGACGACTTCGGCGACGAAGGACGGCGCGGCGTTGACGAAAACCGCGACGGTCGCGGTCGGCGGCGGCGCGGCGCGAAAGATCGCGGCGGCTTCCGCGGGCGACACCGCCGCCGGGGCGTCCGGATACAAAATCGCGCCGACCGCGTCCGCGCCCAGCATCACGGCGGCGGCGGCGTCTTCGGGGCGGACGACGCCGCAAAACTTAACGCGGGTGCGCATGACCGGCGGCGCGTTTCGCGGCGAATCGCCGCCGCAGACGCCGTTTTGTTTCCCGCAGTCGGTGGAACATCAGCGCGCCGCCCGCATATCCGACCGCCGCCATCACGGCGGACGCCGCCAGCGCGCCGCGCAAAATCGGTTCGCCGATTTCGCGCAATAAAAGCGCGAGCGGATTTTCGCTCCCTTTCATCAGCGCGCGGAATTCCTCCCACGAAATTCCGTCTTCGCCGGAGAGCAGTACGCCGATTTGATATTCCGCGAAAAAAATCGGCGCGTAGGTGAACGGATTGGAAATCCACACGCACAGAATCGCCGCCGGAAGATTGGCGCGCGCCAGCCAGCAAAAAAACGCCGCCGGAATCATCTGAAACGGCATCGGCGCGAATCCCCAAAACATTCCGATCGCCAGTCCGCGGCAAAGCCCGTCGCGGGTGATGCGCAGCATGTCGGCGTGCAAAAGGCGCGCCGCCCAGCCGCGCGGATTTTCGCGCAGTTTCCGCAAAATCAGCCGTTCGCGGGCGCGGATGTGATACAGCAGTCCGCGAAAAAAGCGTTCGTTCATCGCGCCGATTTCGGACGAAACGCGGCGAGCACTTCCGGATTTGTGCACAGTCCGGGCGCGCCGAGAAGTTCCATACAGTACGGCACCGCGCTGAAAATTCCGTCCAACGTTTCGCCGACCGCCTTGGGTTGTCCGGGCAAATTGACGATCAGCGCGCGCCCGCGAGACGCCGCGATTTGCCGCGATAAAATCGCGGTCGGCGCATAACGCAAATTGACGCGCCGCATTTCCTCGCCGAAGCCGGGAATTTCGCGGTCGGCGACGGCGCGGGTCGCCTCCGGCGTCACGTCGCGCGGGGCGGGGCCGGTGCCGCCGGAAGTCAGCACCAGACGGCAGCCGTCTTCGTCGATCATCGTTTTGAGAATCGCGCATATCGCGGCGAAGTCGTCGGCGACGACCGCCTCCCGCGAACGCCACGGCGACGACAGGGTTTTTTGCAGCCATTCGCGCATCGCCGGGACGCCGCGGTCCTCGTATTCGCCCGCCGAAGCGCGGTCGGAGACCGAAAGCAATCCGATCGCGACCGCCGTCGTTTCGCCGTTCATTTTTTTACGACGACGAAATAATGTCCGCCGTCGCGCGGCGACACTTCGCGCAATTCGTGGCCGGTCTGCGCGATAAACGCGGGAATATCCTCTGCCGCCCCGGGGTCGTTCGCGAACGCGCGCAAAACGCCGCCGGCGGACAATTCGCCGAGCGCCTTTTTCACCCGCAGCACCGGCAGCGGACAGCGCAAACCGCGCAGATCAATTTCCGCGTCAATATGCATCGGACGGCGCGCCCCTTTCGTATATCGTGAAAAGAATCATCGCCGCGATTATATCCGATGCGCCGCGCACCGCCAAATCGCGCGCCCGGCGATCCAAACGCCGTTTTATATTTTTATTTCTTTGCAAAGTTATGAAATTATTTTTTGCAACGAAACGAAAGCGATACAATATATTTTTACAAAAACGAACATGACGCGAAAAATTTCGGCGGCGGTTTTTTTAACTGCGTTCTTTTTTTAAGGAAAAGGATTCAATAACGATCGGCGGAATCGCCGGCCATAATCGGTTTTAGGGTGCGGCGGTTGCAAATTAAGATCGCCAGCGACGGCAAAACCATCAGCGTGGTGAGTACGAAAAACAGCGCCCAGTCGCCGCCGAGCGCGTCAATTAAAAAACCGCTTCCCGCCGCCAGAGTCGTGCGCGACAAATTTCCCAAGGACGCCAGCGCGGCGTATTGCGTCGCCGCATATTGTCGCTGGCACAGTTGCGACAAAAACGCGACGAACGCCACGGTGGATATTGCGGTGGTAAATTGATCGGCGACCGCCGCGAAGGCGAAGAGCCACGGCTGCGGATACGCCGCCAAAAGCGAGAACAATAAATTGGTGGACGCCATCGCGCAGCCGCCGATTAAAATGCCGCGATAGAGGCCGAAGCGGGCGTTGATGCCGCTCCCCAGCACGGCGAAAACGCAAAACGCGACGGTGCCGAGTCCGCCCGACACCAGCGCGATTTCGGAGAGGGAGAAATCCACTTCGCGGTAAAACACCGCCGACATTCGCCCCAAAAACGCCTCGCCGATCTTAAAAAAGAACACGAAGACGAGCAACAACAAACTCATCTTCACCGTATATTGCGAGACGAATCCTTTGACCGGACGGACATACAAAGACGCGGCGCGAATCGCCGCCGCCGCCGCAAAGTTTTTTTCTTCGGGCGCGGACGGCGGTGCGGCGTCCGTTTCCGCCGCCGGTTCGCGGACGAACGACAGCAATAAAAAAATCGACAGCGCGACGACGCAGACCAGCGAAAGATACCCCGCCTGCCAGGCGTTTGCAATTCCCGCTTGCTGCAGCGATTCGACCAGCGGCAGCGCGAACACTTTGCCGCCGCCGAAACCGAGCCACCAGCCGACCGTCGTCATCGCCGCGCCGGGTCCCACTTTTTCCGGTTCGTCTTTGCGGATTAGCGAAATGCGCAGCGCGTCCACCGCGACATCCTGCGTCGCCGAGGCGCAGGCGATGACGAAAATAAAAATCGCGACGGATAAAACGGATTCTTTGGCGGACGGCAGAAACGAAAGACAAATCATCGCCGCCGCGATGATAATTTGCATTACGACGATCCACGCCCGCCGCCGTCCGAACTTCGCCGCCAAAAAAGGTACGCGCACGCCGTCAATCACCGGCGCCCACAAAAAATTGAACGCATACACCGTAAACGCCAGCCCGAAAAGTCCGATGCCGGAACGCGACACGCCTTCTTCTTTCAGCCACAGCGAAAGCATGCTGCCGATGAGCAGCCACGGAAAACCGCTGATAAATCCGAGCAAAAGAATTTTCGCCATCCGCCGGTCGCGATAGGGCGATAAAAATCCCCGCCGATTTAATCCGTCCGCGCCGTCCGCGGCGGTTTTGTTCACGGAGACATTTCCGGAGACGCGATGCGGGTGCCGGCGCCGGCGTCCGTAAACATTTCCAGCAAAAGCGCGTGCCGCGCCGCGCCGTTGATGATGCGGCACGAGGCGACGCCGCGCGACACGGCGAAAAGCGCGCATTCGGTCTTCGGTTTCATTCCGCCGCGAATCGCGCCGTTTTCGATCAGCGCGCGGGCGCGGGCGGCGGTCAGTTCGGCGACCGGCTTTTCTTTTTCGTCCAACACGCCGGGGGTGTTTGTCAGCAGCAAAAGCGCCTCCGCGCCGAGTGCCGCGGCGATATGCGCCGCCGCCCAGTCGGCGTTGACATTCAGCGCGCCGCCCGCGCCGTCCGCGCCGACCGGGGCGACGACCGGGATGAAATCCGCGCCGTCCAAAAGCGACAGCACGGCGGCGTCCACCTTTTCCACCTCGCCGACGAGTCCGACATCCACTTCGCCGCCGCCGCTTTTGACCTTCATTCGTCTGGCGCGCAGCAGTCCGCCGTCCTTGCCGGTGAGTCCGACCGCCCGCGCCCCGGCGTCGTTGATCATTTGTACGATTTTCTGGTTGACGAGTCCGCCCAGCACCATTTCCACGATGTCCATCGTTTCGTCGTCGGTATAGCGCATTCCCTCCACGAAGCGCGATTTGAGACCCATCCGTTCCAACGTCAGATTAATTTGCGGTCCGCCGCCGTGGACGACGACCGGATTGACGCCGACGAGTTTCAGCAGCGCGACATCGCGGGCGAACGCCCTTTGCAGCGGCGGGCGGATCATCGCGTTGCCGCCGTATTTGACGACGATGGTCTTGCCGCGATAGCGGCGGATATACGGCAGCGCCTCGGCGAGCGTGCCGATTTTTTCGGCGATGTCGCCCTTAATTTTCCCGGCGATTTCGCCCTTTCCCGTCATTTCCGAATTATACCCCGCCCCCGATATTTCCGCGTTCACCCCCGTCCCATTCCTGCGAAGGCAGGAATCTCCGCGCCGAAGGCGCAAATTGTCGCCGAAGGCGTACAAACGTACAATTACCCGCCGCTTTGCGGCGGTTGAGATTCCTGCCTTCGCAGGAATGGGACGGGTGGTTAAAGCGAAAAATCAAAGTGAACAAAGAGATTCCGGCTTTCGCCGGAATGGCGGTTTTTTTATGTTTTCGGGTACCGCCGAATTTGGCATTGTCCGCAAAAACAAAAAGCACCGCCATTCCGGCGAAAGCCGGAATCTCTTTCCTGCGTAGCAGGAATCCTCCCTAAAACCGCCGCAC
>JBPCXA010000085.1:0-10823 GCA_051008975.1 Gammaproteobacteria bacterium | reverse complement strand
TGTCCACCGCGCGTTCCGGCAAATAACCGCCGACGCCGGCGATTCTCGCGTAAGTCATGCCGCGAAATCCGTCCGCGGCATCGCGCGAATGACGCCCACCACGTCGCGGCGGGCGGCGCGCGCCGCAGAATTCAACGCCGAAGAAAACGCCGTCGCGTCCGCTTTGCCGTGGCTTTTGACCACCAGCCCGCCGACCCCAAAAAAGCACGCGCCGTTGGAGCGGCGCGCGTCCATGTCGCGCCGCAGCCGCGACAGCACCGGCGACGCCAGCGCGCCGCACACCGTCGACAAGGCGTCGCGGCGGAAGGCGCCGCGAATCATCCCGCTGATCATCCGCGCCAGCCCCTCCGAAGTTTTCAGCGCGACATTGCCGGTAAAACCGTCGCACACGATCACATCGCATTTGCCGAGATAAATGTCAAATCCCTCCACATTGCCGGCGAAATTGATGTCCTTCATTTCGCGCAGACGCGCGGCGGCGGCGCGGAGAACTTCGCCGCCCTTGAAATGTTCCTCCCCCACATTCAGCAGTCCGACCCTCGGCGCGACGACTCCGCGCACGGCGGTCGCCAGCGCCGCGCCCATCCGCGCGAATTGCTGCAGCATTTCGGCGGAACATTCCACGTTCGCGCCGAGATCCAGCATACAGCAGCCGCCGTCCAAATTCGTATTCGGCATGAACGAGGCGATCGCCGGGCGCGGGACGCCCGCGATTTTTCCGGCGACCAGCAGTCCCACGCCCAGCAGCGCGCCGGTGTTGCCGGCGCTGACGACCGCCTGCGCGCGGTTTTCGGCGACCAATTCCATCGCCCGCCGCATGGAAGTGCCGCGGCGGCGAATCGCGCGCTTGGGCGGCTCGCGCATCGCCACGACTTCCGCGGCGTCTTCAATGCCGATATTGGGCGGGGCGTCCGCCGTCAGCGGTTCCAACGCGGCGCGCCGTCCGGCGAGAAAAAAATGCATGTCGGAATGTTCCCGCGCCATCCGCAAAGACGCCGCCACCGCCGCCGCCGGATCGTTTTCGCCGCTCATCGCGTCAACCGCGATGGAAATCACGAATTATTCGCCCTTCGTTTCGGCGGCGGCGGCGATGACGCGCACTTGGCGTCCGCGATAATGCCCGTCGGCGCCGATATGGTGGCGCAAATGTCGCCCGCCGGTCGCGCGGTCGGTGGCGACGGCGGCGGCGCGCAGGGAATCGTGTCCGCGGCGCATGCCGCGGCGGGAGGGGGATTTTTTGTTTTGCTGCACGGCCATAAATGCGGTCTCCGGGGCGGCGGGACTCGCCCGCGTCAATAAAAACGGCATTATAGCAAAAAACCGCCGCGCCGCAAAATCCGCCGCCGCCGCCGCGTTTCGTTTATTTCTTCGCGTCCGGAGGGCGGGGAAAACCGGGCGGCGTTCCAAACATTCCGTCCGCGCCGCCGCCGAACATTTTGCGCATATTTTCGCGCATTTGTTCCTGCGCGTTCACGAAATTTTCCATCCCGCCGAACACGTACTGTTCCAGCACCCGCCGCGTCATCGCGCCCTGCAGCGCGGCGAGATTTTCCATTTCGGCGGCGGAAAGGGAGGCGCCGAATTTGTCGCGCAGCCGCCGCTGCGATTCCAAAAACACCGGCAGACACTGCTCGAAATACGCCGCCATCGGACCGCGAAAGGGGCCGTGAAAAAACGCCACGAGATTGCGCAAACTTTGCTCGGAAAGCACCGGACGCTCGAACGATTCCTCGGCCAGCAACGCCTGCAGCAGCGCGGCGCGCGTAATATCCTCGCCGGTTTTGGCGTCCCGCACGCAAAACGACTCGCCGTCCACGGTCATTTTTTTCAACTCGTCCAAGGTGATGTAGCGGCTGCGGGCGGCGTCATACATGCGACGATTGGCGTACTTTTTAATCGTCCGCTCGCCGCCCCGTTCCGTGTCGGGCGCGGTCATCGCCGTTCCTCCAAACGCGAAAGACGGGCGGCGGCGGCGGAAGTCGCGGCGTCAAACGCCGCCGTTTCGCGGACGAACTCCGCGACTTCCGAAGGCGTTGCGGCGACTCCGCATCGCGCCGGCAAATCGCGCAGACATTCCCGAATTTTTTCCGTCGTCCGCCGCAGACAATCCGCGCCGTCCGCGCCGAAAATTTCTTCCGCTAACAATTGCGGGGCGCACCGCCGCCGCACTTCGTCCAAATCGCGCAGCAGCGCGCCGCCGCCGGAAACCGAAAAATCGCCGCCGTCCGTCCGCATTTCGGCGTCCGCGTCGATAAGCGGAGACGCCGCCCGCCACCGCCCGTCTTCCCCCAGACGAAAGCACATCCGCAATCCGCCGATATGCACCGCGACCGCCGCCCCGGCGTGCGCGCGCAAACGCCGCCGCAAATCGGGGGTAAGGCGGGCGTTTATCGCCGCGGCGGCGACGGCGGACGGCGTCATCATACCGCCATTTTATCACCGCCCGCCGCGCAATCCGCCGTTTGCGCCAGCAGCGCGGCGGTTTTTTGCATTGATTCCAAGCGGTTCGGATTGACCGCAAAAACCGCGGACGGCGCGGCATAATTCGCCGCCAGCGATTTTTGGTAGCCCGGATCGTAAAACGAGGAAAGCATGTCGGCGGCGAGCGTCTCCCATTCGCCGCCGGAATGATGCATGTTCCACAAACGGAGACGTTTCGCGCCGACATATTTGCCGATCGCGGCGGCGGCGGATTCAAATTTATCGGGATCAAAAAACGCCGCATAATCGGCGGCGATGCGCCGCGCCCGCTCGCGCAACTCCGCGTCCAAATACAACACCGGCGCGTTCCGCATCGCAAACAGCAGCGGCTGCGGCAAATGCAGCCGCCCGATTTTGCGCCCCTCCGCCTCCACGAATACCGGCGCGTTTTTCGGCAGAACGGACATCGCCGCGAACAGGCGCGATTCAAACCGCCGCTGCGACGGCTGCGCGCCGACGTCGCCGAAGGCGGAGCCGCGGTGGTTTCCGAGTTTTTCCAAATCCAACGCCGCCGCGCCGCCGTCCGCCAGCATTCGCAAAAGCGCGGTTTTGCCGGCGCCGGTTTTGCCGCCGAGCGCGCGAAACCGAATTTGCGGCGGCAGCGCGCGGATTCCGTCCATCACCGCGATGCGGTAGATTTTGTAGCCGCCCGCGAGTTGCGCGGCGTCCCAGCCGACCCGCCGCAATACTTCCACGACCGCGCCGCTGCGCTGTCCGCCGCGTTTGCAATACACGAGCGGACGCCATCCGGGCGGACGGGCGGCGAGATGCGCGCGCAAATGCGCGGCGATGTTGGCGGCGACCATTCCCGCCCCGCGCAGCCGCGCGGCGAAGGGCGAGCGGCGGTGCAGCGCGCCGACTTCGGCGCGTTCGGCGTTGGACAGCGCGGGCAGATTGACCGCGCCGGGAATGCAATCTTCGGCATATTCCGCCGGCGACCGCACGTCGATAACTTCGTCAAAACCTTCCCAAGGCGCGCCCGTCATCCGCCGATTATAATCCGGCGGGCGGGCGGACGCGCAAACGGCGGATTCGCCGCAAGGCGCGAAATTAGCCGCCGCTTTGCGGCGAATCGGCGCAAGAGATTCCGGCTTTCGCCGGAATGGTGTATTTTAATTAGTAGGGTAAAAGTGCCGTTATATCTGAAAAGTGCCGCCATTCCGGCGAAAGCCGGAATCTCCGCGCCGCAAGGCGCAAAATTACCCGCCGCCCCCCGTCCCATCCCCGCGAAATCAAAGAAAAAAGACCGTCCCATTCCTGCGAAGGCAGGAATCTCCGCCGCCGCAAAGCGGCGGGAAATTGTACAATTACCGCCTTCGGCGTGGAGATTCCTGCCTTCGCAGGAATGGGACGAAAAAAAATCGCAAAAAAAGTTGAAAACGCGGATTTTTTACCTCGTTCTCTGATACAATCAAATTTTTACTGCACTCAAAAAGGAGCGTTCCCCGATGAAAACTGCTGCCCCCCCCCCCCTTGTGACTCGTTAATTTTACGGGTTTTTCGCGCCCTCGCCGTGATTTTCTTTGCGACGGCGGCGATGACGGCGGCGAACGCGCAGGAAGCCGAGGCGCAGGTGTATACGACGCCCACCGCCACTTTTATCGTAGGAGGCAATACGGTGGATTTGAGCGACCCACTTGCGACAATTGTTCCCTCTATTGGCTCTGCAGGCGTTTTAGCGCTTTATGTGTCATTGTTGTCTCCCTCAGGCAGCATGTCGCCGGACGATCCTATACCTCCGGACAATTTGCCGACTTTCGGCGGCGCGGTAGTGAAAGGCGGTGATATATTGAAAATCACCAACATAGGATCTGCATCAACGCCTCCGTTTACCGTCCGTGTGTATGAAAATGCCGGAGTTTTGGTGCTGGCCGACGGCGAGGAGCCGGTGACGCGCAAAACTTCCTCTAATTTGGATAGGGCGGCGGGCGAATTCTTTCTGCTCACGACGAGTTGGACAATGACGAATGTCGCCACTTCCGACACGCAGGAATATAATGCTCCGACTTGCGGCGGAGACACGCCGGACTTGTCCACCGACGGTTCAATTTGCGAAGCCGCTGCTCCCGCACCGCCGCCCGACCCCAATCCCAACCCCGACCCGACCACTCCGACCGCCAATAACGGCGGCGGCGGCGTTGTCGCCGAACGCGATGACGGTGCGGAGGAGGCGGCGTTTATCGGCGGCGGAATGCTTGCGGTCGGACTTGCCACGTACTTTCTGTGGGGCGGAAATCTGGCGGCGTTTTCGTTTTCGCCCGATTACGGATATTCGTTGACGGAAAGCGGCTACGCGTACAATTTCGGCGGGCGGCTGGATTTTCGCCAAGAAAATTTTCATTCGTATTACGCCGTTGGACAGGCGAATTCCGACGGCAAATTCGGCGATTTGCGGTACGAAAGCGGCGGAAAATACACCGCCGATTTTTGGACCGCCGCGTTCTCCGAAACCGTCCAAGGCGAAACCGCCGATTATCGCTTTTCGCTTTCGGCGGATTACAACGGCGGCATTTGGAAAGTATCGCCGACGTACCGTCTGCATTCCAAATTTGCAGACGAGGAGTTTGACACGCAAAATTCGCTGAATTTGCAGGGCGAGTTGTTGTGGAATCGCTGGACGATTCGCCCGTCTGCGGGATTCCGCTGGGAATCGGCGGACGAGTTCGGCGACAACGCCCGATTCAATTTGTCAGCGGTGCGGCGGTTCTAACCCAAAATTTCTCCTGCATCCCCCGTCCCATTCCTGCGAAGGCAGGAATCTCCGCCGCCGCAAAGCGGCGGGTAATTGTAATTCCTGTAATTTACAATTTCCGCCTTCGGCGTATAGATTCCTGCCTTCGCAGGAATGGGACGGGAGGAGATTCCGGCTTTCGCCGGAATGGCGGTTTTTTATATTTTCGGATACCGCCAAATTCGGTATTGTCCGCAAAGACAAAAAGTACCGCCATTCCGGCGAAAGCCGGAATCTCTTTGCGCGAACGCGCAAACGGCGGATTCGCCTTTCGGCGAATGAGATTCCGGCTTTCGCCGGAATGACGATTCCTGTCTTCGCGGAAATAGAATTGTTCAATTATCCGCGGCGAGACGGCGATAGTGTCGCAGCAGACCGCGCGTGGAGACGTCTTCGTCCGCCGCGCGTTTTTGGGAGACGATTGTTTTGTGCAGACGGGTCGCCAGCGTTTTGCCGAGTTCCACGCCCCATTGATCGAACGAATTAATCCCCCACATCGCGCCTTCCACAAAAGTGCGATGCTCGAACAGGGCGAGCAGCCGCCCCAGCGTATAGGGCGTCAACTTTTTTTGCAATATCGTAATAGACGGGCGCCCCCCCGCAAAACGGCGATGCGGCGGCAGGCCGGGCGAAGAATCGCCGCGCATCAACGCCGCCGACTGCGCGAGACAATTGGCGAACAAAAGACGATGCTGCGTATCGTCCTGTTCATGCCCCCGCGCCGCGACGATAAATTCGCACGGCGTAATGTCCGATCCCTGATGCAGAAATTGAAAATAGGCGTGCTGCGCGTCGGTGCCGGGCGACCCCCAGACAAGCGGCGCGGTGGCGGTTTTCGCCGCGCCGCCGTTTTGCGTGATGTGTTTGCCGTTGCTTTCCATATCCAGTTGCTGCAGATACGCCGGCAGCAGCCGCAGGCGAAAATCGTACGGCAGAACCGCGCGCGTCGGCATTCCGCAAAAGTTGCGGTGCCAGACGCCGATTAACGCCAGCATCATCGGCAGATTCTTGGGGGGGGGGGCGGAAATAAAATGCGCGTCCATGTCGCGCGCGCCGGAAAGAAAATCGGTAAAATGTTTTTTGCCGACCGCCAGTGCGAGTGGCAGCCCGACCGCGCCCCAGACCGAATAGCGTCCGCCGACCCATTGCGGATAAGAAAATATCCGCCCCGCGCCGAATTCCCGCGCGCGTCGCGGGGACGCGGTCACTGCCGCGAAATGTTTTTTTGCCGCGCGTGCGCCGACCGCGGCGGCGAGCCATTCGCGCGCGCGTTTCGCGTTTTCCATCGTTTCGGCGGTCGTGAAAGTTTTGGAGGACGCGACAATTAAAGTTTTGCGCGCGTCCAGCGGCGCCAGCGTGTCGGCGAGATGCGCGCCGTCCATATTGGAGACAAAATGTATTCGCGCCCCCCCCCCGCGATACGGATGCAACGCCGCGTACGCCGTCGCCGGACCCAGATCGGAGCCGCCGATTCCGATGTTGACGACGTCGGAAAACGGCGCGCCGTCCGCCGCGGCGATCCGTCCCTTGCGGCAGTCGTCCGCGAAATCCAGCATTTCCGCGCGGGCGGCGGCGACCTTGGGCATTACGTTTTCGCCGCCGCTTACGATGCGCGTTTTCGCGTCCGCGCGCAGCGCGATGTGCAGCGCGGCGCGGTTTTCGCTGCGGTTTACAATTTCTCCCGCAAACATCGCGTCGCGGAGGGATTCCACACCCGCCTCTTCCGCCGCCCGAATTAACAGCGCGACGGTTTCGGCGGACAATGTCGTCTTGGAAAAATCCAAAAGAAGATCGTCCAGGGACAGCGAAAGCCGCGCGAAACGCCGCGGATCTTCGGCGCACAATCGCATCGGCGAAATGTTTTTATGCGCCGCCCGATGCGCGCGCAAATCGCGCCACGCCGAATTTGTTTTTTGGTGTTTCATTCCGAACATTCCGCCGCGAGACGCGCCGCCCGTTTCGCCTTTTCGTAAATTGTTTCCGGCGAATCGCCGTCTGCTGCAAGCCACGAACCGCCGACGCATTTGACATTCGGCAAGGCAAGATATTCCGCCGCCGTTTTTTCGGTAATGCCCCCGGTCGGGCAAAAACGCGCCTCCGGCAGCGGGCCGTAAAACGACTTCAACGCCGAAACGCCGCCGGACGCCGCGGCGGGAAAGAATTTAACGAACGAAAATCCGCGCGCCAGCAGCCGCATAATTTCCGAAGCGGTCGCCGCCCCCGGCAAAAGCGGCAATATCGCCGCCGCGGCGAGCAATTCGTCCGTGGCGCCCGGACTTACCGCGAAACGCGCGCCCGCGTTTTTCGCGGTGTGCATTTGTCGCGCGTTTTTTATGCTGCCCGCCGCGACGATCATCTGTGGCAGTTCGCGAACTACGGCGGCGATCGCCTTTGCGGCGGGGGGGGTGCGAAAAGTAATTTCCACGACCGGCAGCTCGCCCTCGAACAACGCGCGCGAAATGTTCACCGCCTCCGTTTCATCGCGCACCTGCAGCACCGGAATCACCGGCGTTTTGCATAAGGACGATATCGTTTCGCTCGTCGCGCGTTTCATTGCGCGTTTTTATCCCCGTAAAACACGCCGCCGCCGCGCGAAGAATCCTTGGAATGATTCCGCATCCACGAAAACAATTCCCGCCCGCAGCCGCTTTCGTTCGCCGACAAATCGGGCGACGCCGGCGCGCGCGTTTGCCATTCGGAATCCGGCGTTATGATATTGACCGAGTTGTCCCGCAAATCGAGACGCAAAAGATCGCCGTCCCGCAGTTTCGCCAACGCCCCGCCATCCGCCGCCTCCGGGACGATGTGAATCGCCGCCGGAACCTTGCCGCCGGCCCCGGACATTCTGCCGTCCGTGATTAATGCGACCTTGCGTCCGGCGTTTTGCAATGTCGCCAGCAGCGGAACGAGTTTATGCAATTCGGGCATGCCGTTCGCGCGCGGACCCTGGAACCGCACGACGCAGATAAAATCCATATCCAGTTCGCCGGAATGAAACGCCCGCATCATCGCATTTTGCGATTCAAAAATCCGGGCGGGGGCTTCTATGGTTTCAATATGAGGGGGGAGGGCGGAAATTTTTATCACGCCCTTTCCCAAATTTCCGTGTAGCACCGCCAGCCCGCCGTGCGGCGAAAACGGCGACGACGCCGGGCGGACGACGTCGGAATCCAAAGTTTCTTTCCGCCCGTCCCGCCGCCGCAGTTCGTCGTTTTGCAAAAACGGTTCCCGCGTATATTCCGAAAGTCCCTCGCCGACGACGGTCTTTACTTCTTCCACCAGCAAACCCGCCGACAGCAATTCGCCGATGAGGAAGGCGATTCCCCCGGCGGCGTGAAAATGATTGACGTCCGCCCGTCCGTTCGGATACATCCGGCACAGCAGCGGGGCGACTTGCGACAATTCCGCAAAATCCTCCCATTCCAAAACTATTCCGCAGGAACGGGCGACGGCGGGCAAATGCATCATTTGATTCGTCGAACCGCCGGTCGACAAAACGCCGACCACGGCGTTCACGAACGCCGCCGGAGTCAGAATATCCGCCGTCCCCGTCCTGCCGACATTTTTGCAGAGAATGCGGACGGCTTCGCCGGTCAACGCATCCCGCAAAGGCGTATTCGGGTTTACAAAAGAGCCGGGCAGTTGCATTCCCATCAATTCCAGCATCATTTGATTCGTGTTCGCCGTTCCGTAAAAAGTGCAGGTGCCGGGCGAATGATACGACGCCGCTTCCGCCGCCAGCAATTCTTCCCGCCCGACTTTGCCGGCGGCGAATTGTTCGCGGACTTTCGCCTTTTCGTCGTTCGGCAGACCGGACGGCATCGGGCCGGCGGGGGCGAAAATCGCCGGCAAATGCCCGAACGCCGCCGCCGTAATCAGCATTCCCGGCGCGATCTTGTCGCACACCCCCAAAAAAATCGCCGCCGAATAGGTGTCGTGCGACAGGGCGACCGCCCCCGCCATCGCAATCACATCCCGCGAAAAAAGCGACAATTCCATCCCCGCCCGCCCCTGCGTGATGCCGTCGCACATCGCCGGGACGCCGCCCGCCACCTGCGCGGTGGCGTTGTTTTTGCGGGCGGCTTGGCGGATAATTTGCGGAAAATCCGCAAACGGCTGATGGGCGGAAAGCATGTCGTTATACGCCGTCACGATTCCGATATTCGGCGATTTGCCGCCCAGCATAATGTTTTTTTCGTCCGCCGGGGACGCCGCGCACGAATGGGCGAGATTGCCGCAGGACGGCGGCGTACGCCATTCTTCGTCCGTCTTCGCCGCCGCGACTTTCCGCAAATATTCCCGCCGCAACTCCGGCGACCGCCCGACAATTCGCCCGTGCACCTTGCGGACGACATCTTTGCGGGCGGCGGAATTCATCGCCCCATTATAACATTTTTTTTCGGAAATCGGTGTTTTTTTCGGGCGATATGCTATTATTCCGGGAAAGGAGAGCATTATAAAAATCATGCCGTCGTTTTTTGTCTCTTTCGCCGCCGCCGTGCTGTTGGCGGTGTCGCCCGTCGCTTTCGCCGCCGAATGCCCGCTGTGCAATCCCGCCGTAAATGGCGATTGGAAGGAAGTCAATCGTCTGATTGAGGCGGACGCGAATCTGGATGCGGCGGACAAGGTCGGCAACACGGCTTTGATGTGGGCGGCGCAGGAAGGACATGCCGATATTGCCAAAGTGCTGTTGTCGGCGGGCGCGAATCCGGATGCGGCGAATAATGACGGCGTGACGGCTTTTATGTGGGCGGCGCGGGAAGGACATGCCGATATTGCCAAAGTGCTGTTGTCGGCGGAGGCGAATCCGAATGCGGCGACAAAGAAAGGTACGACGGCTTTGATGGATGCGGCGAAGGGAGGGCATTCCGAAGTCGCCCGGATGCTGTTGTCGGCGGGCGCGAATCCGAATGCGGCGGCGGGGAACGGCAAGACGGCTTTGATGATTGCGGCGAATAAAGGGCATTCCGAAGTCGCCAAAATGCTGTTGTCGGCGGGCGCCAATCCGAATGCGGCGGATAAGCGCGGCGGGACGGCTTTGATATATGCGGCAATTCCGGGGGATTCCAAAACCGCCAAAATGCTGTTGTCGGCGGGCGCGAATCCGAATACGGGGCCGGAGGACGGCACGACGGCTTTGTCTGTGGCAGAGTATCAGTGGTCAAATTCGTCAACGAAAGAAAAGGCGAAGAAGTATCGGGAGGTTATTCGTGTTTTGGAAGCGGCGGGGGCGAAGTCATTAGTCGCCGCCGATTCGGCTACGCAGGAATGAGATTCCGGCTTTCGCCGGAATGGCGGTTTTTTATATTTTCGGATACCGTCGAATTCGGTATCGTCCGCAAAACCAAAAAGTGCCGCCATTCCGGCGAAAGCCGGAATCTCTTTAATCCCATTCCTGCGAAGGCAGGAATCTCCGCCGCCGCAAAGCGGCGGGTAATTGTACAATTACCGCCTTCGGCGTGGAGATTCCTGCCTTCGCAGGAATGGAACGGGGGCAAAAAAAAGTTGAAAATGCGGTTTTTTTCTCCCCGTTCTCTGATAAAATCAGATTCTTATTGCATTAAAAGGAGAATTCCGGGGAAAATTTCTACCCCCCCCCCCCCCTTGTACC